>JBIOZO010000046.1:0-3223 GCA_044871215.1 Gaiellaceae bacterium
CGAAGCTGCACGGCCCTCCTGCCTGCGAGGACTTCGCGCGGATCGCGCCCGTCGCGCTGCGACGGCTCGGCCTCGGGACGCGACGCGGGGCGGCCCTCGTCCGCATCTGCCGGTCGCTCGAGCTCGAGCGCCTGCGCTCGCTGCCAGGGGATTTGTCGGCCGAGCGGCTGCTGCGCGAGCGTGGCCTCGGCCCCTGGTCGGTCGGCGTCGTCTTCCTCGAGGGCCTCGGCCGCTACGACCGTGGGCTCGTCGCCGACCTCGGGCTCGTGAAGCTGCTCTCGGCGATGCGCGGCCGCTGGGTCGAGGGCTGGGAGACCGCCGAGCTGCTCGAGCCGTACGGCGAATGGGCCGGGCTCGCGAGCATCTACCTGCTGCAGGCGTACGCGAAGGGCCTCGTGCGTCTGCCGAAGACCGCCGCCGCCTAGACTCGGGCTCATGGACGCGCGACGCGTCGCCATCCTCGGCGCCGGGACGATCGGCGAGTCGCTCCTGCGCGGCCTGCTGAGCGGCGGCTGGCGCGAGCCCGGCGAGATCGTCGCGACCGTCCGCGACGAGGAGCGCGCGCGCGAGCTCGAGCAGCGCCACGGCGTCCAGGTCACGCTTTCGAACACCGAGGCGGTGGCCGGGGCCGCGCTCGTCGTGATCGCGGTCAAGCCGCAGGACTTCGACGCGCTCCTCGGCGAGATCGGCGGCGTGCTTTCCCCCGAGCAGACCGTGCTCTCCGTGGCCGCCGCGATCCCGACCGCCTCGATCGAGCGACAGGTCGCCGAGGGCGTCCCGGTCGTGCGCGCGATGCCGAACCGTCCGGCCACCGTGCACGAGGGAATCGCCGGCATCTGCGCGGGCGCCCACGCGGGCGAAGAGCATCTGCGCCTGGCCGAAGAGGCGCTCAGCCACCTCGGCGCGGTGGTGCGGGTGCCGGAGCCGTACATGGACGCGGTCACCGCCGTCTCGGGCTCCGGGCCTGCGTACTTCGCCCTGCTCGCCGAGGCGATGATCGAAGCCGGGCTGCTGCTCGGCCTCTCGCGTGAGGTCACGACCCAGCTGGTCGTCCAGACGATGCTCGGAACCGCGCACCTGTTGCGCGACGAGGCCATTCACCCGGTCGAGCTGCGCGAGCAGGTGACCTCGCCTGGCGGCACGACCATCCGCGCGATCCGCGAGCTCGAGCGGTCGGGCGTGCGGGCGGCGTTCCTGAACGCGATCCAGGCGGCGATGGAGCGCTCGCGCGAGCTGGCGGAGGGCGAATGACGCTCTACGGCGTCGAGCTCTCGCTCTGCTCGGATGCCGAGGAGGTCGCGTCAGTGGTCGCGAACGACCTGGTCGAGGCCGCACGCCGCGGCCAGTCGATCGTGCTCACCGGCGGCGGCACGCCGGGTCGCGCCTACGAGCTGGCCGCCGAGCGCGAGCCCGACTGGAGCGCCGCCTCGCTCTGGTGGGGCGACGAACGCTGCGTGCCGCCCGACGACGAGCGCTCGAACTTCCGTCTCGCGCGCGAGCGCCTGCTCGACCGGATCGAGGCGCCGCCTCGTGAAGTGCAGCGGATCCGCGGCGAGCTTGGCGCCCAAGAGGCGGCACAGGAGTACGACGAGCTCGTGCGCGGCGTGCGCTTCGACTACATCCTGATCGGCATCGGGCCCGACGGGCACGCGGCATCGCTCTTCCCCGGCCAGCCCACGCTGGAGGAGCGCGAGCGCCGGGCGGTTCCGGCCGAGGCCAAGCTCGAGCCCTTCGTCGAGCGGGTGACCCTGACCGTGCCCGCACTGAGCGCCGCGCCCGAGGTCGTGTTCATCGTCAGCGGCGAAGCGAAGGCGGAGGCGGTCGAGCGTGCGTTCGCGCGACCGCCCGGGCCGGAGACTCCCGCGAGCCTGATCCGCTCGACCGAGGGGCGCACCCGAGTGGTCGCGGACACGGCCGCGGCATCCCGTTTGCCAAACTAGACAGCAGACAGGCGAGGGGGTATACCCACGGACATGGCCGCCACCGAACCAAAGCCGCTGCTGGACGTACTGACGCTCGACAAGCCCGAGCAGCTGAAGGCGCTCGGGCATCCGCTGCGACTGCGCGTGCTGGAGACACTCGGCGCGACGGACACCGAGCATATGACGAACCGCGAGCTCGCCGGGCGCCTCGGCGTCGATCCTGGGCACCTCCACTTCCACGTGCGCATGCTTCTGCGAGCCGGGCTGATCGAGCTGGCGGAATCCGGCCAGGGCCGCGAGAAGCCGTACCGCGCCGTCGCCCGTACCGTGCGTGTGGCACCGGCCCTCCTGAAGGCCGAGGCGACGAGCGACCTGCGCGCGGCGATGCTCGACGAGGTTCAACGCGGCTGGGCCGAGCACGGCACGAGCGGGAACTTCCGCTCGGCCCAGGTGACGGCGCGCATCACGCCGGAGCAGGCGGTCGAGCTGATCCAGGAGCTCGCCGAGCGAGCCCGGGAAGCCGAAAATCCGTCGCAGGCACCGATCGTGATCACGACGGTGCTCCATCCGCCGACGACGGTCGAGCTCGACTAGGGCAGCAACGGAGAGCTGAGCTCGGCCGCCATGCCGCGGCGGCGGGCGAGCGCCTGCAGGACGAGCACCGTGTCCGCTATCGGGAGGTCCTCCAGGTACTCGTCGCGCGCGGCGAACGAGTCGAGCACGGTCTCGACCGCCGCGGTGTAGCCGAGCACGTCCTCCGCCGCGAGGTAGGCCAGGGCGTCACCGACGTCCTGCGGGAAGTCGTCACGCGACCGGATCGCGTCGGCGTGCTCGCGAGCCTGCGTGTCGTTGCCGAGAACGAGCGCCGCGAGCGCAGCCGCGTATCGGCCGATCGGGCTCGGGGCGGCGCCGGCGCCGACGTCGAGAGCCCAGCGGGCCGCGTCCTCGGCGGCGGACCAGTCGCCGGCGAGGACGAGGGACTTGACCGCGCCGATCGGCCGGCCCCAGCTGTCCGACGGCGCGTCGGCGAAGCTCTCGCGATAGCGATCGGCAGCGCGGTGAAACCAATCGGCGGCCTCGTCGTCGCGACCCTGCATCAGCAGCGCGAGCGCCGCGCCGCCCGCTGCGTTGCCGAGCCTCGTCAACTGGCGCTGGCGCGCGTCGGCGTCGTGGGTACCCGGAAGGCGCGACTCACCGTCGCGGTAGCGCGATTCCTCGCGCTCGAGGTGCGCCGCCCAGTCCTGCTCGCTGCCGCTCCGTGGTTCAGGCACACCCAACCTCCTCCCCGACTCGATCGTATC
>JBIOZO010000047.1:0-6391 GCA_044871215.1 Gaiellaceae bacterium
GCTCGACGACGCGCTCGCCGCCCGGCCGCGCACGTACGTGACTCGAGAGCGGCTCCGCGCCGGCCAGCGGTGGCCGCGCGGGACGGTGCTCGGCCCGCGGCGGGATGAGGACGGCGAGATTGCCGAGCCCGGCCTTCCGCGCCCGCTCGACGAGGCCGAGCGCCGTGGCGGCGTCAGAGGCCACCAGGGCCGCGGCCCGTCGGGCCAGCGCCGCCGCGACCGCGCGCTCGTAGCCTGCGTCGACCTCGAGCAGCGAGAGCGCGAGCCGTTCGCCCTCCTCTGCAAGCGCTCGGGCGGCGGGCGGCAGGCCCTCTCGCTCGGCGAGCGAGTGCTCGAGTGCTGACAGCCGTTCGCGCGTCAGGCGCGCCTGCTCCTGCAGCGCCTCGCGCTCCGGGTTCGCCCGTGTTCGCGGCAGGAGCGGCTGCTCGCGCAGGCGATCGGCGAGCTCGCGTGCGGCGTCGCGCCGCAGCTCGAGGCGCTCGACGGCGCTGCGCAGGCGATACAGCGCCGAGGTCGCACCGTCGCCACGGCCCGCCGCGGCGGCGAGCTCCTCCTCGACGCGGTGCCGCTCGGCCAGCAGGCCTTCCAGCCGCTCACCGCTGTGCTTGCGCTCGAGGCTCGCGGCCGTGCGGCGCTGCTCGACCTCGGCCAGCCGCTCGTCGATCCCGGCCAGATCGAGCTCGGCCAATCGGGCCCGGAGGCCGGCGATCTCACCCCGAAGCTTCTCGGCGCGCTCTGCGGCGGTCGCCTGCAGCGCGAGCGGCCGCAACCGCGCCTTGACCTCGGCCTCGAGGTCGCGCGCCCGCTCGACCTGGATCCCGACGCGCGCGAGCTTCAGCTCCGCGCGATGCCGCCGGCGCTTGAACTTGCCGAGCCCTGCCGCGTCCTCGATCAGCGCGCGCCGCTCCTCGGGCTTCGAGGCCAGGATCTCCTCGACCTTGCCCTGGCTGATCACCGAGCCGTGGCTGCCGCCGAGCCCCACGTCCGCCAGCAGCTCGACCAGATCGGTGCGCCGCACAGAGGCCCGGTTGATCAGGTACTGACCCTCGCCGCCGCGGTGCAGGCGGCGCGTGACCGAGACCTCGCTGAAGTCGAGCTCGGGCAGCGCCCCGTCCTCGTTGTCGAACAGCAGCTCGACCTCGCAGAAGTCGGCCGCTGGATGACCCGGCGACCCCGCGAAGAGCACGTCGTCGGGCTTCTCGGCGCGCAGCTCGTGCGGGCTCAGCGAGCCCGATGCCCAGAGCAGCGCATCGGCCACGTTCGATTTCCCGGAGCCGTTCGGCCCCACCACGACCGCAACCCCCGGCTCGAGGCGTACCTCGACCGCTTCGGGGAACGACTTAAAACCGCGCAGCTTGATCGCTCGCAGGTGCACGCGAGCCGGAGATTACGGGGCGCAGCGGATGCCGCCGCGCCCCGGATCGTCACTCGTCCTCGACCATCCCGGCGAGCGCGGAACGAGGGAACTGGTCGGCCATGTCGGCGTGGCGCTCCTGGACGTGAGCCTCGGCGTTGTCGAGCACCTCGTCCTCGGTCTCGCCGCGGATCGTCTCGCCGCACGCGCAGTTGATCACCTTGGCCATCGGGTCTCCTCTCGATTGGTCGCGGCGATGCTACGCCGTGGCCGCAAGCCGGTCGAGCGCCTCCTTCGCCGCCGTCTGCTCGGCCGCCTTCTTCGAGCGGCCCGTGCCGACGCCGGCCTCCTCGCCGTCGATCAGCGCCGCGCAGCGAAACGTGCGGTCGTGCGGCGGGCCCTGCACGTCGAGGACGTTGTAGACCACCTGCCGGCCCTGCCTGGCGAGCTCTTCCTGTAGCTCGGTCTTGTGGTCGACGTGAGTCGTCAGCGCATAGGTGATGCGCCCGTCGAAGGCGGCGACCACCGCCTCGCGGATCGGCTCGAACCCGTGCTGCAAGTAGAGCGCCGCGAGCGACGCCTCGAGCAGCGCGGCCAGCACGTTGCGGTTCTTCGCGAGCCGCTGCAGCTCCTCGGCGGGCGCTTGCGCCTCCCCGCTGTCGGCCAGCCGCTGCCCGAGCCCGAGCTCGCGGGCCACCACCGCGCAGCTCGCGCGCGAGACCACGTGCGAGCGGATCTTCGCCATCCGGCCCTCCGAGAAGTCCGGGTAGCGCTCGTAGAGCGCCCGGGCGATCGACAGCTCGAGCACGCTGTCGCCGAGGAACTCGAGCCGCTCGTACGAGGACGCGCGGTCGGGCGCCCAGGAGCTGTGCGTGAAGACGTTCTCCAGCAGCTCGCCCGGCAGTTCCTCGATGAGCCCGATCAGCTCGTCGGGGCGGCCGCCGGGAGCGCGGCTACTGGTGCGTGGAGACGTAGTCGACGGCTTGTCCGACGGTCTGGATCTTCTGCGCGTCCTCGTCCGAGATCTTGATCCCGAACTGGTCCTCCAGCTCCATGATCAGCTCCACGAGATCGAGCGAGTCGGCATCGAGGTCCTCCTGGAAGGAGGCGTCCTCTGTGATCTCGTTCTCTTCGACGCCGAGCTGCTCCGTCAGGACATCCTTGACCCGCTCGAACACTTCCTCTCGCGATGCTGCCATCTCACCTCACTTGCCGGGGGCTTCAGAGCGCGCGGATGCTAACACTCTTTCCGGCAGGCGCTGCGCGAGGCTGCCGACGACGTCGTGCTCGACGCCCCGCGCGGCGAGCCGGATCGCGTTCGCGATCGCCCGCCGAGACGAGTTGCCGTGGGCGGCGACGGCCAGGCCGCGCAGGCCGAGCAGGTAGGCGCCGCCGTAGGTCTCCGGGTCGAGGCGGCTGCGCATGCTGCGCGCGGCCGGACGGATCAGCAGGCCGCCGACCTTTCCTCGGCGGCTCGCGGTGATCTCCTCCCGCAGCGCGTCGAGCACGGTCTTGATCGTGCCCTCGAGCAGCTTCAGCACGACGTTGCCGGTGAACCCGTCGCAGACGACCACGTCAGCCGCGCCGGACAGAAGGTCGCGGCTCTCGGTGTTCCCCCTGAAGCTCAGGCCGTCGGCCTCGGCCAGCAGGGCGTGCGCCTCGAGCGTCAGCTGGTTGCCCTTCTCCGGCTCCTCGCCGATCGAGAGCAGCCGCACCTCGGGCTCGGGGATGTCGAGCACCTCCTGCGCGAAGACCGAGCCCATGTGCGCGAACTGGAGCAGGTGCTCCGGCCTCGCGTCCGCGTTCGCGCCCGAGTCGAGCAGCACCGACGGTCCCTTCCTGGACGGGATCACTACTGCGATCGCAGGCCGCGCAACGCCCGGCAGGCGCCGCAGCTCGAGGAACGCCGCCGCGAGCATCGCGCCGGTGTTCCCGGCCGAGACCACAGCCTCGGCGTCACCTTGACCGACCGCCCGGCAGGCGACCACGAGTGAGCTGTCCGGCTTCGACTTGACCGCCTCGGCCGGCTTCTCGTCCATCGCGATCACCTGCGTGGTCTCCACGAGCGGCAGGCCGCCGGTATCGAGACCCGCGGGTCCGTACAGGATCGGCTCGATGCCCTCGCCCGCGGCCTCGAGCGCGCCTGCCACTACTTCCTCGGGCGCCCGGTCCCCGCCCAGCGCGTCGACGGCGACGCGGGTCAATGCTCTAGGGCGCGGGTGTGCGCAGCGGCTCGATCTCGCGGCCGGCGTAGGTCTTGCAGTTCGGGCACATCCGGTGCGGCTGCTTCGGCCGTCCGCACTGCGGGCACGCGTTGACGCGGGGCGCCTCGAGCTTGTGCGTCGCGCGGCGCTTGTCGCGGCGTGACTTCGACGTTTTCTTCTTGGGGACGGCCATCGGGCGGCGAGTATAGCCAGAGGTCTTTTACCAAGGCTTTACTCAAGCCTTCCGCTCTCTTCGCCCGGCGTTGCCCGCCGCGAACCGGCCCGGCGCGAACCTGTCGACACGACATCGAGCGAAGGAGGAAACGGCATGTACAAGATCGCAGCAATCATCGGAGGCGTTCTGCTGATGGCCGGCGTGGCGCTGGCGGGCACCGTCTCGAGCCTCGGCTCGCCGAGCAGCCCGACCATCGGCCAGACCATCCCGGCCGCCGCGCTAACCGTGCGGCAGGAAGACCGCGGCGTCGAGCAGCGGGCCGGCGACGACCGCGGCCGGGAGGCCGAGGCCCGTGGCCGCGCCAACGAGGCGGGTGAGGACGTGCCGGGCCCGTGTGACGAGGCCGAGCACGCCAACGACCCCCGCTGCACCGGCGCGGCGACTCCCGCCGCCGGCGACGACGACGTCAGCGACCGGAGCGACGACAACAGCGGCCGCGGCTCGTCCAACTCCGGCTCGGGCTCCTCGAGCTCCGGCCATGACGGCGGCGGGGACGATGACTCCGGCTCCGGCCACGGCGGCGAGTCCGGTCACGGCGGCCATGGCGACGACGACTGATTCCCCCAGAAGACAAGGCGGCCCGGGCCCCTCTCCGGGGCCGCCTTGTCGTCGTCACACTCCAGTGAGATGAGCAGGCCGAAGCGCACGATCCTCCTCGTCGAGGACGAGGCGTCGATCCGCGAGCCCCTGGCGGAGGTCCTCCGCAGCGAGGGCTTCGAGACGCTGGTCGCCGGCTCGGTGGCCGAGGCCCTCGAGGAGGCGCGCCGCAGCCCCGACCTGGTGCTGCTCGACGTGATGCTCCCGGATGGCTCCGGCTTCGACGTCTGCCGCGAGCTGCGCCGCGACTCGCAGGTGCCGATCATCATGCTCACGGCCCGCGGCGAGGAGGCCGATCGCGTCGTCGGGCTCGAGCTCGGGGCCGACGACTACGTCGTCAAGCCCTTCAGCGGCCGCGAGGTGGTCGCGCGCATCCGCGCGGTGCTGCGCCGCACTGCGGCGCCCGAGGCCGCCGCCGACTCGCGCCCGCTCGAGGTGGCCGACGTGCGGCTCGACCCGGCCAAGCGCGAGGTGACGCTGCGCGGCGAGGCGCTCGAGCTGAGCCGCAAGGAATTCGAGCTGCTGCATCTGCTGTTGCGGAACGCGGGCTCGGTCGTGACGCGTGAGCGCCTGATCGACGAGGTCTGGGACCCGAACTGGTTCGGCTCGACGAAGACGCTCGACGTGCACGTCAGCGGCATCCGACGCAAGCTCGGCGACGACCCGGCGAAACCGCGCTACCTGCACACCATTCGCGGCGTCGGCTTCCGCTTCTCGTCGCCCGACGAGGTCGAGTGACCCTCCGCCTGCAGCTGCTCCTGGCGTTCGCGTACGTGCTGACGCTGATCATCGTCGCGCTCGAGGTGCCGCTCGCGCTCAACTTGGCCAAGCGAATCGACGCCGAGGTGAAGAACGAGGCCGCCGCGCAGGCGTTCCTCGTCGCGGCGAACGCCTCCGGCCGGCTGCAGCAGCCGCAGCGCCTCGCCGCTGTCCTGCGCCGGGCCGGCACCGACCTGGGCGGACGCGTGATCGTGGTGAACGCCCGCGGGCAGCTGCTCTCGGACTCCACCGTCGGCGTCACGAAGCCGCTGCAGTACCGCTCATCCGCCCGCCCCGAGATCGGGATCGCCCTGAGCGGCCAGCGCGCCCAGGGCGAGCGCCACAGCGACACGCTCGGGCAGGATCTGCTCTACACGGCCGTGCCGGTGACGAACAACGGCCGCGTCGTGGCCGCGGTGCGCGTGACGCAGGACCTCGCGGCCGTGCACCACCGCATCCGGCGCGGCATCCTCGCGCTGGTCGCGATCGGCGCGTTCGCCCTCGTGCTCGGCCTCGCGCTCGCGTGGTTCCTCGCGGGCTCGCTCTCACGGCCGCTGCGGAACCTCGCCGCGACGGCACGCCGCGTGGAAGCCGGCGACCTCGACGCACGGGCGGAGGTCACCGGCGCGACGGAACAGCGCGAGGTCTCGGCGGCCTTCAACGACATGGCAGGCCGACTCGGCACGGTGCTGGCCGCACAGCGGGAGTTCGTGGCCAACGCCTCGCACCAGCTGCGCACGCCGCTCACCGGGCTGCGTCTGCGGCTCGAGTCGGCGCGCGTGAAGGCCGGGCCCGACGCCGTGCGCGAGCTCGAGGCCGCGGAGCTCGAGGTCGACCGGCTCGCGCGGCTGCTCACCTCGCTGCTGACCCTCGCGCGTGAGGGCGACGAGCCGGCCGCGGCACGGCCCGTCTCGCTGGCCCGCGCGGCCGAGCGTGCCTACGAGCGCTGGGCCGCGACCGCCGAGCAGGACGGCCGCGAGCTCGAGCTGCTCGGCAGCGGCGACGCGACCGTGTCGGCTTCCGAGGAAGACCTCGCGATCCTGCTCGACAACCTGGTCGAGAACGCGCTGAACTACTCGCCGACGCGCGTCTCGGTCGACTGGGGCAGCTCCGGCAAGGAAGCCTGGCTTGCCGTGCTCGACGAGGGCCCGGGGCTCGCTCCGGGCGAGGAGACGAGCCTCTTCGACCGCTTCGCCCGCGGAAGCGCCGGCAGCTCGCAGGCGGGCACCGGGCTCGGCCTCG
>JBIOZO010000048.1:0-2077 GCA_044871215.1 Gaiellaceae bacterium
CACAAGGTCGACCGCGACGTGATCTTCCTGGCCGAGGCGTTCACCCGCCGGGCCGTCATGCGCGAGCTCGGCAAGCTCGGCTTCACGCAGTCCTACACGTACTTCACGTGGAAGAACTCGCGCTGGGAGCTGACCGAGTACGTCAACGAGCTCGCGTGGGGGCCGGAGAGGGAGTACTTCCGGCCGAACTTCTTCCCGGTCACGCCGGACATCCTGCACGCCTACCTCCAGCACGGCGGGCCGCCGGCGTTCGTCAGCCGGCTCGTCCTGGCCGGAACGCTGAGCCCGAGCTACGGGATCTACTCGGGCTATGAGAGCTTCGAGAACGTGCCGGTGCGCGAGGGCAGCGAGGAGTACCTGAACTCCGAGAAGTACGAGGCCCGCGAGCGCGCGCTCGACGGCCCGCTGCTGCCGATGATCCGCCGCATCAACGAGATCCGCCACGAGAACCCCGCCCTGCAGGTCCTGTCCAACGTGTTCTGGCTCGAGACCCAGAACGACGGATTGATCGCGTACGCGAAGCAGCTCCCGGGCAACTGCATTCTCGCTGTGGTCAACATCGATCCCCACCACGCCCAGGAGGGTGCCGTGACGATCCCGGCTCAGCTCGGCCTCCCGCCGGTGTTCGCGGTCGAGGACCTGCTGACCGGCGACCACTACGACTGGCGCATCGGCTCCAACTACGTCCGGCTGGACCCGGCCGGCACCCAGGCCCACATCTTCCGCGTCGTCACGTGAGTCGCAACGATCCCGGGCACTGGTTCGAGGCCGAGCCCCTGTGGTTCAAGACGGCCGTCTTCTACGAGATCCACACGCGGGCGTTCTTCGACGCCAACGGCGACGGCTCCGGTGACTTCCGCGGGCTGATCGAGAAGCTCGACTACCTGCAGTGGCTGGGTGTCGACGTCATCTGGCTGCTGCCGTTCTACAAGTCGCCGCTGCGTGACGGCGGCTACGACATCGCGGACTTCTTCACGATCCAGCCCGACTACGGCACGGTCGACGACGTGCGCGACTTCATGGAGGCCGCGCACCAGCGCGGCATCCGCGTGATCGCCGACCTGGTGATGAACCACACGTCGTCGGACCACCCGTGGTTCCAGGAGTCCCGCTCCTCGCCGGACAACCCGAAGCGCGACTGGTACGTGTGGTCGGACACGTACCAGAAGTACGAGGACGCGCGGATCATCTTCACCGACACCGAATCCTCGAACTGGACGTGGGACGACGAGGCGGGGGCCTACTTCTGGCACCGGTTCTTCTCGCACCAGCCGGACCTCAACTACGACAACCCCGAGGTCCAGGAGGCGATGCTCGAGGTCCTGCGCTTCTGGCTCGACCTCGGCATGGACGGCTTCCGGCTCGACGCCGTGCCGTACCTGTACGAGCGCGAGGGGACCAACGGCGAGAACCTCCCGGAGACGCACGAGTACCTCAAGCGCGTGCGGGCGGAGATCGACGCCAAGTACCCGGACCGCGTGCTGCTGGCCGAGGCCAACCAGTGGCCGGCCGACGTCGTCGAGTACTTCGGCGACGGCGACGAGTGCCACATGGCGTTCCACTTCCCCGTGATGCCGCGCATGTTCATGGCACTGCGCCGCGAGGAGGCCAACCCGATCTACGAGATCCTGCGCCAGACGCCCGACATCCCGCACAACTGCCAGTGGGGCCTGTTCCTGCGCAACCACGACGAGCTGACGCTCGAGATGGTCACCGACGAGGAACGGGACTACATGTACGGCGAGTACGCCAAGGATCCGCGGATGAAGATCAACGTCGGCATCCGGCGGCGGCTCGCCCCGCTGCTCGACGGCGGCCGCGACGAGATCGAGCTGATGCACGCGATCCTGTTCTCGCTGCCCGGCTCACCGGTCCTGTACTACGGCGACGAGATCATGATGGGCGACAACGTCTACCTCGGCGACCGTGACGGCGTGCGCACGCCGATGCAGTGGACGGGCGACCGCAACGGCGGCTTCAGCCGTGCCGACTTCGCGCAGCTCTACGCGCCGCCGCTGATGGATCCGGTCTACGGGTTCCAGGCCGTCAACGTCGAGGCGCAGCTGCGCACGCCGAC
>JBIOZO010000049.1:0-6857 GCA_044871215.1 Gaiellaceae bacterium
CTCGGCAATCTCGCCGTCCTCATCCCGCCGCGGGCCGAGCACCGTCCCGCGCGGCCACCGCTGGCCGGCGCGGAGCCGCTCTCGAGTCACGTACGTGCGCGGCCGGGCGGCGAGCGCGTCGTCGAGCTGCTGGTCGACGTCTGGCTCGCGGAGCCCGCAGACCTCGAGCGCGCCGGCAGCGGCGTGCTCGTCACGCGGGAGGGCCATTGCTTCGACGCCGACCGGGGCGAGCTGTGGTTCGCAGGCGAGACGGCGGAGGCGGTGCTGCTGCAGCTCGACGCCCGCCGCCGCGCGCTCATCGCCGAGGCGGAGGAGCTCGAGCGGCGCGCCGAGGCGCTGCCCGTCGAAGCGCCGCCCCTCCCGACCGGGCCGCTGACCGAACTGGCCGAGCGCCTCGCCTCGACGCTGCAGGCGGCCGCGGCAGCGGCCGAGCATTTCGAGGCTCCGCTCCGTGCGAGGGTCGACGCCGGCGCCACCCGGGCGGGCGAGCTGGCGGCGGAACTGCGACGGCTCGGCGGCGAGGAGGCCGAGGTCCGCCGGGTCGCCGCCGAGGCGAGCGAGCGGGCCGGCGGGATCGACGTCGAGCGCGCACGCCTCGAGGCCGAGGCCGCCGAGGCCAGGCGGCGCCTCGAGGAGGCGGGCTCCGAGCCCGCCGAGGGCGACGACCGCGACGAGCTCGCCGAGCGGATCGAGCGGCTCGAGCGGCGCCGCGAGACGCTCGGCCAGGTGAACCCGCTCGCCAAGGAGGAGTACGAGCGCGAGAAGGAGCGGCTGACCGAGCTGGCCGAGCAGCGCGCCGATCTCGAGGCCAGCCTGAAAGAGCTCGAAGGGCTTCGCGCCGAGCTGGCGGAGACGGTCGAGCGGCGATTCGACGACACCTTCGCGGCGGTGAGCTCGCACTTCAGCGAGGTCGCCGCGACGCTCTTCCCCGGCGGCGAGGGCCGCCTGCGGCTGACCGAGCCCGACGAAGATGGGGCGGACGCCGAAGCGGGCGTCGAGATCGAGCTGCGGCCCCGCGGCAAGCGCGTCACGAGGCTGTCGCTGCTCTCCGGCGGCGAGAAGGCGCTCGGCGCGATCTCCTTCCTGTTCGCGCTCTTCCTCGCGCGGCCGTGCCCGTTCTACCTGCTCGACGAGGTCGAGGCGGCGCTCGACGACGCCAACATCGGCCGCTTCGTCGAGCTGCTGCGCCGCTACTCCGACAGCGCGCAGTTCATCGTCGTCACGCACCAGAAGAAGACGATGGAGGCTGCCGACGTGCTCTACGGGGTCACGATGGCCGGCGACGGCGTCTCGCAGATCGTCTCGCGGCGCCTGCCGCGCGACGAGCGCGCGTCAGCCGTGGCCTAGCTCTCGACTGGCTCTAGGCTGCCGGGATGCCGCGAAGCTGGGCAGAGCTGCTGGGCGAGGAAAACGCGCGCCCCGACGCCGAGGAGGGCGGCGGGATGTTCGCGCGGCTGCGCGACTCGCTGGGCCGCAGCCGCCGGGCCCTCACCGAGCAGATCGGCGTCGGGGCCTTCGACGCCGGTGACGACGCCTCTTGGGAGCGGCTCGAAGAGGCGCTGATCGCCGCGGACGTCGGCGTTCCGGCCACGGCCGAGCTCGTGCAGCGGCTCGAGACGCGCGGCGACGCGGCCGCCGGGCTGACCGAGGCGCTGCAGGAGGAGATCGCGCGCATGCTCGGTGAGCCGGTGCAGCTAAACGTCCGCGAGCGGCCGAGCGTGATCCTGGTGGTCGGCGTGAACGGAACCGGCAAGACGACCACCATCGGCAAGCTCGCGTCGAAGCTGTCCGAGCACGGCCGCTCGGTGCTCGTCGCGGCCGCCGACACGTTCCGCGCTGCAGCCGAGGAGCAGCTCGAGATCTGGGCCAAGCGGGCCGAGGCGGACTTCGTCGGCTCCGAGCGCGGCGGCGACCCTGCGGCCGTGGCTTTTGACGCGATCGACGCCGCGCAGGCCCGTGGGCGCGACATCGTGGTTGTCGACACGGCCGGACGGCTGCACACCCAGGCGAACCTGATGGAGGAGCTCGCCAAGGTCCGGCGGGTGATCAGCCAGCGGCTGGAGGGCGCGCCGCACGAGACGCTGCTGGTCGTCGACGCGACGACCGGCCAGAACGGCCTCCAGCAGGCGCGCCTCTTCGGCCAGGCCGTCGAGGTGAGCGGCATCGCGCTGACGAAGCTCGACGGGTCGGCCAAGGGCGGCATTGCGATCGCGATCGCCCACGAGCTCGGGCTGCCGGTCAAGCTGATCGGGATCGGCGAAGGCCTGAACGACCTGCGGCCGTTCGACGCCGACGACTTCGCGAGGGCGCTGGTAGCCGGTTGAAGGGTCGCCCCTGCGTGGCCGGCCGAACCGAGTTGACGAGTGAGTCACCCCGTCCCTAACGTTCATGGTTCTTCCGTACTCGTGCCCCAGAGCGCGGTCCCTCGAAAGGAGAGGCAATGAAGAAGCTCGCGAAGCGGTCGGCACCGCTCGTTGCCGTCGCCGTGCTCGGAGCGCTGCTGCTTGTCGCAGCGGCATCCGGTCGCGGAAACGGCAAGGCGACGTCGAGCGCCGGTATCAAGGCGTGTGCGTTGCTCCCGGACACGAAGTCCTCGACGCGCTACACGCTGTTCGACGCTCCGTATTTGAAAGCCGCCTTCAAGAAGGCCAACGTCCCCGCCCAGGTACTGAACGCTCTCGGCGACTCGCAGAAGCAGACGTCGCAGGCGCAGCAGTGCCTGGCCAGGGGCGCGAAGGTGATCCTGCTCGACCAGCTGAACGCTGCCTCGGGCACCGCGATCACGAACCTGGCGGTCAGCCGGGGCGCCAAGGTGATCGACTACGACCGTTTGGTCGTGGGGTCGAAGGCGTCCTACTACGTCTCGTTCAACAACGTTCGGGTCGGGAAGCTGATGGGTGCGGGCCTGATCGCCGCGCTGAAGGCGAGGCACAAGTACGCGTCGCACCCGGTCGTCGGCCGCATGAACGGCGGCATCACAGACAACAACGCCAAGCTGTTCCGGCAGGGCTACACGAACGTGCTAAACCCGCTCTGGAACAAAGGCACCTTCAAGAAGGCCCAGGGCGAAGACCAGTACACCGACTGGGACCCGATCAAGGGTCGCCAGATCTTCGACCAGATGCTCGCCCGCAATGGCAACAAGATCGACGCCATGATCGCGGCCAACGACGGTCTGGCGGGGGCTGTCATCGCCTCGCTGAAGGCGCACAGCCTGAAGTCGATCCCGCTGACCGGCCAGGACGCGACGCCCACCGGCGTCCAATTCATCCTCGCCGGCTGGCAGAGCGGCACCGTCTACAAGTCGGTGAAGCGGGAGGCGGCTGCCGCAGCAACACTCGCCATCAAGATCATCAAACACCAGAAGGTCTCGCTGCCGGCCATTGCCAAGACGTACAAAGGCGGGACTCAGAAGGTCAGCGGCACGCCATCGGTCTTGCTGACTCCGGTGTGGATCACGAAGAAGAACTACAAGCTGCTCTTCGCTGATGGATTCCTGAAGCGCAGCCAGGTCTGCATCGGGGAGTACAAGAAGTACTGCAAGTAGGACGCAGTTGATCGCGGCCGGGGCGCTCTCGTAGTGCTCCGGCCGTGATACAAACCCGCGGATGTCGGCCACGCCCGCGCCCGCGACCCTCGAGCTGAGAGGGGTCACGAAAAACTTCGGCCAGGTGCACGCTCTACGCGGGGTCGACTTCGAGGTCGGCGCCGGCGAGGTGATGGCGCTCGTCGGCGACAACGGCGCCGGCAAGTCGACACTGATCAAATGCGTCGCCGGGATCTACTCGATCGACAGCGGCGAGATCCTGTTCGACGGCGAGCCGGTCTCGATCAGCGGCCCGAAGGATGCGGCGAAGCTCGGGATCGAGGTCGTCTACCAGGACCTCGCGCTCTGCGACAACCTCGACGTTGTTCAGAACATGTTCCTCGGCCGCGAGGAGCGCGATTTCTTCCGCCGACTCCGCGAAGCCCCGATGGAGCAACGGACGAGCGAGACGCTGGCGTCGCTGTCGGTGACCACGATCCGCTCGGTGCGCCAGCTCGTTGCGACGCTCTCGGGTGGTCAGCGCCAGTCGGTCGCAGTTGCGCGAGCAGTGTTGTGGAACAACCGCGTCGTCTTCCTCGACGAGCCCACCGCAGCGCTTGGCGTCGCGCAGACGCGACAGGTGCTCGACCTGGTCAAGCGGCTCGGGGACCAGGGGTTGGCAGTTGTGCTGGTCTCGCACAACCTGACCGACGTCTTCGAGGTCGCCGATCGAATCACCGTCCTGCGGCTCGGCCGCAACGTCGGCGTCTACGACAAGTCCGGCACCAGCGAGCAGGAGATCGTGCACGCGATCACCTTCGGCGAGCAGGACGCCGCGGCGTCCGCGTGAGCACCGCGGCGCCACCCGAGGTGTCGGCGGCCGCCACCGGCGAGGCCGGCATCGGCGAGATCGCACGCGCACGCTGGGAGGCATTCAAGGGCGGGGACGTCGGCAGCCTCCCGGTGATCGTCGGGATCATCGCGATCACGATCTTCTTCACGGCGAAGACGGACATCTTCTTCACCGCCGTCAACTTCTCGAACCTGATCGGCCAGATGGCCGGCGTGACGGTGATCGCGGTCGGCATCGTCTTCGTGCTCCTGATCGGCGAGATAGACCTGTCCGTGGGCTACGTCAGCGGCATCGGCAGCGTCGCAGTGGCCGAGTTCCAAAAGTCTGGATCGAGCCACGACTATCCCGGCCTCGTCGCGATCGGCCTCGCGGTCGCGATTTGCGCCGCCATCGGCGCGGCGCAAGGCTCAATCATCGCCTTCCTCGGGGTGCCGTCGTTTGTGGTCACGCTCGCCGGCCTGCTGATCGCCCAGGGGATGATCATCTACCTCCTTGGCACCGAGGGCGTAATCGGGATCCAAGACCACCAGATCATCGATGTCGCTAACTACGTCCTCAGCAAGAACACCGGTTGGGTAATCGCGATCGTGTTCACCGCGCTATTGGCGTTCGCCTCGTTCGGGACTTACGTCAGCCGGCGGCGGGCCGGCCTGCCGACCGGGAACCTGCTCCTGAGCGTCGGGCGCGTCGTCTTGTACGGCGGGCTGATCTTTGCGGCAGTCGCCGTCTGCAACCACTCGCGCGGCGTGCCGCTGGTCGGATTGATCGTCGTGTTCGTGGTCGTGCTCTTCTCGTACCTGGCGGGCCGAACGACGTTCGGCCGGCACGTCTACGCCGTCGGTGGCAACGCCGAGGCCGCGCGCCGCGCTGGCATCAACGTGAAGCTCATCCGCATCCTCTGCTTCACGATCTCCGGCGCCTGCGCCGGTCTGGGCGGCGTCATCCTCGCGTCCCGCCTGAACTCCGTCGACCTGACGTTCGGCGGCGGCACCCTCCTGCTGGACGCGATCTCGGCGGCCGTGATCGGCGGCGTCAGCCTCTTCGGCGGGCGCGGACGGGTTAGCGGCGCGCTCTTTGGCGGCCTGATCATCGGGATGATCAGCAACGGCACCGATCTCGTCGGATCCGCCGACTGGATCAAGTACGTCACGACCGGGACGATCTTGCTCGCCGCGGTGACGCTCGACACCGTCGCGCGCCGGCGACAGGTCGCAGCCGGCCGCTGAGCGAACGCCGCCCGATCGGCGCTGCGCTGCTCGGGTACAGCTTCATGGGCGACGCCTACTCGCGCGCGCTGCTCGCGCTGCAGGCACTCGAGCTGCCGTTCCGGCCGGAGCTCGTCACGATCTCGGGCCGGAGCGCCAAGCCGCTTGAGGAGGCGCGCGAGCGCTACGGCTGGGCCGACGCGGTCACCGACTGGCGCGAGCAGGTCGAGGACGAGCGCGTCGGCCTGTTCGTGAACGGCGGCCCGAACTCAGTGCACGCCGAGCCCACCATCGCCGCGGCCCGCGCAGGCAAGCACGTCATCTGCGAGAAGCCCCTCGGTCGCACCGCCGAGGAGTCCTACGAGATCTGGCAGGCGGTCGAGTCGGCCGGCGTCCGGCACCTCTGCGGCTTCAACTACCGCTTCGTGCCCGCGGTACGGATCGCGCGGGAGCTGGTCGAGGCCGGTGAGCTGGGCGAGATCGTCCACTTCCGGCTCCGCTACCTGCAGGGCTGGTCATGGGACGCCGACCCCGGGGCCTGGCGCTTCGACCCCGAACAGACGGGCACCGGCGTGCTGGGCGACATCGGCTCGCACGCGATCGACCTGGCGCGCTACCTCGCAGGGGAGATCGCGAGCGTGGCCGCCGGAGTGCGCACGATTGTCCCGGAGCGGCGCGTCGACGATCACTTCGTTGCCGCCGTCGAGTTCGAGAGCGGGGTGCTCGGCACGCTCGAGGGCTCACAGCTCGCGCGCGGCCACAAGAACTCGAACGCCTTCGAGCTCAACGGGACCGAGGGCTCGATTGCGTTCGACGCAGAGCGGCTGAACGAGCTCCAGGTCGCCGACGCGACGGGCTTCCGCCGCGTGCTCGTGACCGAGCCGGAGCACCCGTTCATGCGCTTCTGGTGGCCGCCCGGCCACATCATCGGCTGGGGCGAGACGTTCGTGCACGAGGTCGGGCACCTGCTCGCGGCGATCGCCGGCGAGCACAGCGTCGCGCCGCACGGGGCGACCTTCGAGGACGGCTACCGTTGCGCCGAGGTGATCGAGGCGATCCTTCGCTCGGCCGAGAGCGGCCGGCGGGAAGCGGTCAGCTACCGCAGCTAGCGCTCGACCGCGAAGGCGATGTTCACCGTGGTGCGGTATTCGGTGATCCGCTCGCCCTCGACGAGCGCGCTCATCGAGACCACGTCGGCGCCCGTGATTCCGCGGACGGTCTTGGCTGCCTCCTGCACGGCCGCGTCGGCCGCCTTCGCGAAGCTCTCGGGCGA
>JBIOZO010000050.1:0-2549 GCA_044871215.1 Gaiellaceae bacterium
CGCGTGCACTCCGAGGAGTTCCCGAACATCGAGCTCGAGCACCTGCTCGTCGACAACGCCGCCATGCGGCTGATCGCCGCCCCGCGCCACTTCGACGTGCTCCTCACCGAGAACATGTTCGGCGACATCCTCAGCGACGAGGCGGCGATGCTGACCGGCTCGATCGGGATGCTGCCGAGCGCCTCGCTCGGCGCCGACGGGCCGGGCGTCTTCGAGCCCGTGCACGGCTCGGCGCCCGACATCGCGGGCCAGGGCATCGCCAATCCGCTGGCCATGATCCTCTCGGCGGCGCTGCTGCTGCGGCACGGACTGTCCCGGGAGCAGGAGGCTGCGGCTATAGAATCGGCCGTGGACCGCGCGCTTTCCGACGGTCTGCGCACCACCGACCTCGGCGGGTCGGCCACGACGGCCCAGGCCACCGAGGCGGTGCTCGCCCACCTCTAACCGCAGGAGTGCAGCCGTGCCGCAAGCGGACCTCATCTGGATGAACGGGGAGCTCGTCGCCTTCGAGGACGCCAAGGTGCACGTACTGACGCACGCCCTGCACTACGGCACGGGGGTCTTCGAGGGGATCCGCGCGTACGAGACGCCGAACGGCGACGCGGCGATCTTCCGCAACGTCGACCACATCGACCGGCTGTTCCGCTCGGCGGGGATGTACTTCATGGACATCCCCTACACGCGCGAGGAGATCCGCGCGGCCACGCACGAGACGATCCGCCGCAACAACCTGAAGTCCTGCTACATCCGCCCGCTGGTGTTCCGCGGCGCCGGTCCGATGGGCCTTTACCCGCTCGACTGCCCCGTCGAGGTCATGATCGCGGTCTGGCAGTGGGGCACCTACCTCGGCGACGAGGCCAAGGAGCACGGCGTCCGCGCGCGCGTCTCCTCGTGGCGGCGCCTGAGCCCGGACGCGCTGATCCCGGCCGCCAAGGCGTCCGGGCAGTACCTCAACTCGGTGCTGGCGAAGATCGAGGCCGACAAGGCCGGCTACGAGGAGGGCATCCTGCTCGACCAGTCCGGCAACGTCTGCGAGGGCACCGGCGAGAACCTCTTCGTCGTCAAGGACGGCGCGATCGCCACGCCGGGGTTCTCCTCGGCGATCCTCGGCGGCATCAACCGCGCCTCGGTGATCCAGATCGCGCGCGACCTCGGCTTCGAGGTCGCCGAGCGTGACGTCGCCCGCGGCGAGCTCTACCTCGCCGACGAGATCTTCATGACCGGCACCGCCGCGGAGCTCACGCCCGTGCGCGAGATCGACGACCGGCCGGTCGGCGGCGGCGAGCCGGGCGAGATCACCCGGGCGGTCCAGCACGAGTTCGAGGACGCGCTGCACGGGCGCTCGGAGCGCTACGCGGAGTGGCTCGACGTCGTCGCGAGCGGGGCGCCGGCCGCGACGACGTGACCGCCATCGTCATCTACGACACGACCCTCCGGGACGGCATGCAGGGGGAGGGGATGTCGCTCTCGGCCGAGGAGAAGCTGCGCGTCGCGCACCTGCTCGACGACCTCGGCGTCCCCATGATCGAGGCGGGGTTCCCGGCCTCGAACCCGAAGGAGGCCGAGCTCTTCGAGCTGCTCGCGCGCGAGCACCTGCGCACCGACGTCGCGGCGTTCGGGATGACGCGCCGGCGCGACTGCGCGGCCGACGAGGATCCGGCGCTGCGGCTGCTGGCCGACTCCTTTGCGCCGGTCTGCACGCTGGTCGGCAAGACCTGGGGGCTGCACCTCGAGAAGGTCGTGCGCGTCGAGCGCGACGAGAACCTGCGCATGATCGCCGACTCGGTCGACTTCCTCGCCGGCCGGCAGAAGGTCGTGGTCTACGACGCCGAGCACTTCTTCGACGGCTGGCGCGACGACCGTGCGTACGCGCTGCGCTGCCTGCGCGCGGCCTACGAGGCCGGCGCGGCCTACCTCGTCCTGTGCGACACCAACGGCGCGTCGCTGCCGCACGAGATCGAGGCGGCCACTCGCGCGGTGGTCGAGGAGCTGCCCGACGCGCGGATCGGCATCCACTGCCACAACGACGCCGAGTGCGGCGTCGCCAACTCGCTCGCGGGCGTGCGCGCCGGCGCGGTGATGGTGCAGGGCACGATGAACGGCTACGGCGAGCGCACCGGCAACGCGAACCTCGTCTCGATCATCCCGAACCTGCAGCTGAAGATGGGCTGCCGCTGCCTGTCCGAGGAGAGCCTGCGCGGCCTCACCGAGGCGTCGCACTTCCTCGCCGAGCTGCTCAACTTCACGCCGGACCCGAACCAGCCCTACGTCGGCACCAACGCGTTCGCCCACAAGGGCGGCATGCACGTGGCCGGCGTGGCGGCCGACCCGGCGACGTTCGAGCACATCGACCCGACCGCGGTCGGCAACCGGCGCGAGCTGCTGATCTCCGAGCTCTCCGGCAAGGGGACCGTGCTCCAGCGCGCCGAGCAGACCGGGGTGCAGCTCGACTCCGCCGCCGCCTCGCGGGTGGTCGAGCGCGTCAAGGCGCTCGAGCACCGCGGCTATCACTTCGAGGCCGCCGACGGCACGTTCGACCTGCTGATCCG
>JBIOZO010000051.1:0-7939 GCA_044871215.1 Gaiellaceae bacterium
GAGATCTCGACCTCGGCGCCGCCCGGGTGCTTGTCGACTGCGCGCAGGCACCACTTGCAGAGGCGCCGGTTCAGCTTCGAAGGGCCGTACCCGATCAGACGCATGAGTCGGCCACCCGGTCCGCGGAAGGGTGCGTTGCAGAGCTTGCACCGCGGGCCCGTCGGGAGCGCACCCCACATTCGCCGCATGCTGTGCAGCCGGGGATAGTCACCCGTCAACATCTGCCGCCACATCTCCTCGACACTCGGCTTCGCCACGGAGGGGACGCTAGCGCGAACGCGAATTGCGGCGGGTGGCGTCGACGCAGGACGCGCTCTACCGGCGCATCGATCTCGACCTTTCGTGGTCCGAGTCCGACCTCCCCGAGCGGGAGCGGACGAAGCACGTCAACCGGCTCCATCCGTACCTCGGGAAGTTCATTCCGCAGCTCGTGGAGGCGCTGCTCGAACGGCACCTCCCCGGTGGCGGGCAGGTGCTCGACCCGTTCGCCGGGTCGGGGACGACGCTGGTGCAGGCGCTCGAATCGGGCTACGACGCGACCGGAGCCGACGTCGCCCCGTTCAACTGCCTGCTGATGCGGGTCAAGACGCGCGAGTACAACCCGTTCGTGCTCGAGTCCGAGTTACGGGACGCGCTGACTCGGCTCGACGCGTTCGACGGCACGCGCCCCGACGCGCGGCTGTCGCGCTTCTTGCGCGAGTGGTATGCGCCGCGCGCGGCTGCGGAGCTGCTCTTCTTCCGGTCGCTCGTCGAGGACTACGAGCACGCGGACGTGCTGCGCGTCGTGCTGGCCCGCGCGGCGCGCTCGGCCCGGCGGACGTCCCATTTCGACCTCGACTTCCCGCGCGCCCCACAGAAGACGCCGTACTGGTGCCACAAGCACCGGCGGGAGTGCAAGCCCGTCGGCGAAGCGCGGCGGTTCCTGCGGCGCTACTCGCTCGACACGCTCGCCCGCGTGAAGGAGTTCGCACGCGTGCGCGCGCGCGGGCGCGAGGCGGTCGTCCTCCACGGCGACGCGCGCGAGCTCGACTTCAGCGACGGCTTCGCGGGCGTCGTCACCTCGCCGCCCTACCCGGGCCTGATCGACTACCACGAGCAGCACCGCTATGCGTACGAGCTGCTCGGGCTGGAAGAGTTCCGCGAGCTCGAGCTCGGTAAGGGCTCCTCCCGGGCGGCGCTGCGAGCGTACGTCGAGGGCGTGGCCGCGGTGCTGGCGAACGTGCGCCGCTCGTTGCGGCGAGGCGCACCGGTTGTGATCGTGATCAACGATCGCCGCGAGCTCTATCCAGAGATCCTCGAGCTCGCGGGCCTCCGACTCGAGGAGCGGTACCGGCGCCACGTGAACCGTCGCACCGGTCGGCGAGCCGGCGAGTACTTCGAAGACGTGCTCGTCGCGCGCGCCTAGAAGTTCCACACTCCGCACAGAGCCGTGACAGACACGGCACAGGCTCGCGCCTAGCTTGGACGTGTGCTCGCCCGCACGGTCACGCACGCGCTCGTCGGCCTGGACGCTCGTCGCGTCGAGGTCGAGGCGCATCTCCAGCTCGGTGTGCCGGCGTTCGCGATCGTCGGCCTCGCCGACCGCGCCTGCCAGGAGGCGAAGGAACGTGTCCGCTCGGGAATTGCCTCGGCCGAGCTGGAGTGGCCGGTGCGACGGATCACGGTCAACCTCGCGCCTGCCGAGCTGCGCAAGGAGGGCTCGGGGTTCGACCTGCCGATCGCGCTCGCTGTCCTGGCGGCCTCGCGCCAGGTGCCGCCGGAGGCGCTCGGCGGGCATGCGGCGGTCGGCGAGCTCGCGCTCGACGGGCGGCTGCGGCCCGTCGGCGGCGTGCTCGCGGCCGCGGAGGGTGCCCAGCAAGCGGGGCTCTCGCGGCTGCTCTGCGCTGCCGAGTGCGGGCCCGAGGCGGCGCTGGCCGGGATCGAGGCTGTCCCGGTGCGGCACCTGGCGGAAGCGGTTGCCTACCTGCGCGGGGAGTGGCAGCCGCCTCCGCCCGACCAGCCGCCGTCGAACGGTGCGCCGGAGCCGGTAGTGCCAGATCTCGCCGACGTTCGCGGGCAGGCCCGCGCGCGGCGCGCACTCGAGCTGGCCGCGGCCGGGTCGCACAACCTGCTGCTCGCCGGCCCGCCTGGGACGGGCAAGACAATGCTCGCGCGACGGCTGCCGGGGATCCTGCCGCGGCTCCCGCCGGATCAGGCGCTCGAAGTAACGCGGATCCATTCGGTCGCCGGGCTGCTTCCCCCGGGTCGCCCCCTCGTGACCGTGCCGCCCTTTCGCGCGCCGCACCACACGGCGTCTGTTGCGTCGATCGTCGGGGGCGGATCGTCGCCTAGGCCTGGCGAGGCGAGCCTGGCCCACCGCGGTGTCCTCTTCCTAGACGAGCTAGCCGAGTTCCCGCGGAACGCGCTCGAGGCTCTGCGGCAGCCTCTCGAGGACGGCGCGATCTCGATCGCGCGCGTCGGCGGCAAGATTGTCTTCCCGGCGCGCTTCCAGCTGGTCGCCACGATGAATCTCTGCCCATGTGGCGCACGGGGCGATCCGGCAGCCGAGTGCTCCTGCTCGGCCGGCCGTCTCGCGGCGTATCGCGAAAAGCTCTCGCGGGCGTTGCTCGATCGCTTCGACCTGGTCGTTACGGTGCCGCGACCCCGCGCTCGCGAGCTCGACTCGGCACCAGGAGAAGCCTCGAAGGCCGTCCGCAAGCGCGTGACCGTTGCGCGCGAAGAGGCGCGGGACGAGCCCCTGCGCCGGACCGGTGAGGCCAACGAGCTGTTGAGCCGCGCGGTCGAGCGTCTGCCGTTGTCTGCTCGGGGCCGCGCACGCGTAGCCCGGGTCGGCCGAACGATCGCGTCGCTCGCCGGTGCGACCCAGGTCGAGGCGGCGCACGTCGCGGAGGCGCTCTCCTATCGCTCGCCGACGGAACTGGGCTCCCCGTGAGTGACCTCTCGCTCGCGGCCTTCGCCGCCGAGACCGGGGCTCACGTCGTCGAGGAGCCACGCGAACGCCGTTTCGCCCGCTTCCGGCGTGGCTTCGACGAGGGCGCCTTCCGCGCCTCGCTCGCCGCGCGCGGGCTTCGCTTCGTGGGTCGGGCCGAGGTGGGCTACCCGTCGCTCCTGCGCGAGTTGCACGACCCACCGGCGGGCCTCTTCATTCGCGCCGCGGGCAGTACCGAGCTGCTTGGCGCGCCGGCGGTCGCGATCGTCGGCGCGCGCGCCTGCTCATCGTACGGCTCCCAGATCGCGCGCCTGCTCGGGCGCGAGCTCGCAGCAGCGGGCCTCACCGTCGTGAGCGGCCTGGCCCGCGGCGTCGACGGCGAGGCGCACCGCGGGGCGCTCGAGGCAGGCGGGTCGACCGTCGCCGTGCTCGGCTGCGGAATCGACCGCGACTACCCGGCGGCGCACGCCCAGCTCGCTGCTCGAATCTGCGAGCGCGGCCTGGTCGTCTCGGAGTACGCGCCGGGTGTCGAGCCCGCACCCTGGCGGTTCCCGGCGCGGAACCGGATCATTGCGGGCCTGTCGGTGGCAACGGTGGTCGTCGAGGCCCGCGACCGGAGCGGTGCGTTGATCACGGCCGACTTCGCGCTCGAGGCCGGACGTGAGGTGTTCGCAGTGCCGGGCGAGATCACGTCCGCACTCTCCTCGGGGACCAACGCGCTCCTGCGACTGGGCGCAACGCCTCTCACCAGCGTCGACGACGTCTTCGAGTCGCTCGGAGTCGAGGTCGCAGCTCCCGCTTCGCCGGAGGTCGGTGAAGCGGGGCGCCGAGTGCTCGAGGCGCTTGGTCGTGAGCCGAGCGGTGTCGACGAGCTCGTCCGTCAAACAGGTCTCGACGCAGCCGCCGTGGCCACGGCTCTCGCCGAGCTCGAGCTCACCGGCGTGATCAGCGAGGCCGAAGGTCAGTACCGGGGGGTGAGGCCGCAGGGCTAGGATCGCCGACATCGGGACGACCTCGTACTGGCTTTCGGAGGCGCACTCGCCGCTTGCGGCCGCGGTCGAACGGTCGGCGGGACCGGTCGACGTGGCGATTGTCGGCGGCGGCGTAACGGGCTGCGCGTGCGCGGTCAAGCTGGCCCAGGCTGGCAAGCGTGTGCGCCTGTTCGAGGCACGCGAGGTCGCCGGCGGCGCGAGCGGACGCAACGGCGGCTTCGCGCTCCGCGGCGGCGCGCCGGCACACGACCTCGCGCGCGAGGAGCTGGGCGCCGAGCGAGCTCGTGGCCTCTGGGTGCTCACGGAGCGCTACCTGGACCGGCTCGAAGCCCTCGCCGGTGACGCTTTCCGGCGCGCGGGCAGCCTCCGCCTGGCCGTCGACTCTGCCGAAGCCGCCGAGCTCGAAGCCGAGCGACGAGGCCCTGCGCGAAGACGGCTTCGCCTGTCGAGTGGCGGCACGACCTGCCCGATCCACGCGCAGGGCGTTCGACGGCGGGCCAGGTCATCGTCACCGAGCCGCTCGAGCGTCAGGTCTTCCCCCGCACTGCGCGCGGCAGGGCTACGACTACTGGCAGCAGACGCCGGACGGCCGACCCATTGCCGGCGGCTTCCGCGACAAGGCGCTCGAACACGAGCACACGGCCGAGGAAAAGACGACGCCCCTCATCCAGGGCCACCTGGATGAGTTCGTGACCGAGATGCTCGGCGAGCGGCCGCAGATCGATCATCGCTGGGCGGGAATCTTCGGCTCGACTGCCGACCGCCTAGCTCGTCGGTCGGCTGCCTGGCGACGCCCGCGTCTGATTTCGGAGGGCTACTCGGGCCACGGCAACGTGCTGGGGCTCGCCTGCGGCGAGCTCGTTGCGGACGCGATTCTCGGCGCGCCTGCGGCGGCGCGCGAGCTGTTCGATCCGGCGCGGCTGCTCGGCGTCTAGGACTCGCCCGGCGCGGGCACCGAGTCGTCAGGCTGGAACAGGGAGAAGGGGTTGCCCTCGGTGTCGACGCAGCGCGCGAACCACCCGATGCTCGGGATCGGCTGCTTGTCCTCCGCCGAGCCGCCAAGCTCGCGCGCCCTGGCGATCGAGGCGTCGATGTCGGAAGTCCCGAAGTAGACGATCGGGCCGGAGCCGGCGCCCTCTGGATCCGGGTACAGCGCGCCGCCGGGCTCGTTCCCATCCAGCATGTGGTACTCGACCGGGCCTTCCCACGCCTGGAACTTCCAGCCGAAGAGCGACTTCCAGAAGTTCATCGCCCGCTCGCCGTCCTGAGCCGGGATCTCGAAATGCACCAGCTGACCGTCCATCACGCCTCCTTCGCTCGACCGCGCCAGCCTAACGGCCGCTAGAGCTCGAACCCGTGCAAGTCGAGCTCGTCGCGCCGCTCGATTGCCGCGAGCGCGATCGCGAGGTCCTGGATCGCCAGGCCGGTCGAGTCGAAGGCAGTGATCTCCTCATCGGCCCGCCGGCCTTCGGCGTCCCCCGTGAGCACTGCGCCGAACTCGGTCACCGCCTCCCGGCCGAGCCTACGGGCCTCGACCGCGTGCGCGAGCTCCCCGTTGTGGCTTGCCTGCTCCCAGTCGTCGCAGAAGACGTGTGCCCGAACGAGCTCCTCGACGGCGATCTCCGCCTTCCCCGGGCCGTCGGCGCCCATCAGGCTGACGTGCTGTCCGGCCTTCAACGAGCCTCCGGGGAAAAGCACTTCGTGACCCGGAGTCACGGTTACCACCACAGACGCACCGAGCGCATCCTCGCGCGATCCCGCGACACCCGCGCCGAGCTCGTCCGCCGCCGCCTGCGCGCGTTGTTCGTCGACGTCCCAGAGCAGCACCTCTCGACCGCGCGCCACGAACGTCCGCGCGGCGGCGCGACCGTTCACGCCGGCACCGATCACCGCGGCCGGCCCGGACGCCGCGCCCAGAGTCTCGGCCGCGAGTACCGCAGCGGCGCCGGTGCGGAGGGCGGTGACCGCGGCGGCGTCGAACACCGCCACCAGTGAGCCGTCCGACGCGTCGGAAAGCAACACCAATCCGGTCACTGTCGGCAACCCGCGCGCGGGGTTTCCCGGGAAGGACGTCACCCACTTCAGCGCCGCGTGACCGCCGCCGAGCGCCGGCATCGCGCGGAAGTCCCCGGCCGGATACGCCGGCACGTAGACCTTCGGCGGCATCGACCAGTCGCCACGTGCATAGGCGAGAAACGCCTCCCGCACTGCCTCGAGCGCGCGCTCGGGCGGCACGGCCGCGTCGACGTCGCGACCGGAGAAGAACGGGACCACTAGAGCCCCTTGACGTCCTCGATCAGCTTGCCGATCGACTCTTTCGCGTCGCCGAACAGCATCACGGTTTTCGGGTTGAAGAAGAGCGGGTTTTCGATGCCGGCGAAGCCCGGGTTCATGCTCCGCTTCAGCACGACGACCGTCTCGGCCTGGTCGACGTTCAGGATCGGCATGCCGTAGATCGGGCTGCCCTCGTTGTTGCGCGCGTCCGGGTTGACGACGTCGTTCGCGCCGACGACGAGCACGACGTTCGTGCGCCCGAATTCGGGGTTCGCCTCATCCATCTCTTTCAACTGGGGGTACGGCACGTTCGCCTCGGCGAGCAGGACGTTCATGTGCCCCGGCATCCGCCCGGCAACCGGGTGGATCGCGTACGACACCTCGACGCCCTTCTCCTCGAGCAGGTCGGCCAGCTGGCGCACGTCGTGCTGGGCCTGCGCTACCGCAAGCCCGTAGCCCGGCACGAAGACGACCTTGTGCGCGTAGGCCAGCATCACCGCGACGTCCTCGGCGCCGGCGGAGCGGACGCTGCCGCCGTCGGTGGAAGCGGCAGCGGCCGCGCCGGCCGAGACCTGGCCGAACGCGCCGAAGAGGACGTTCGTGATCGACCGGTTCATCGCGCGGCCCATCATCAGCGTGAGCAGGGTTCCCGAGGCCCCCACGAGCATGCCGGCGACGATCAGTACGTTGTTCTCGAGCTCGAAGCCGCCGACCGCGACCGCCAGACCGGTGAACGCGTTCAGCAACGAGATCACGACCGGCATGTCTGCGCCGCCGATCGGAAGCACGAACAGCACGCCGAAGAGCGCGGCGCCGGCGATCACCACCCACAGCAACCATTCGTCCTGAACCCCCGAGACGAGCACGACGCTCAAGACGACACACACGGCGAGCAGCGCAAGATTCACGACCTGCTGGCCGGGATACGTGATCGGCCGGCCGCGGACCAGCTCTTGGAGCTTCGCGAAGGCGATCAACGAGCCGGAGAACGAGATCGCGCCGATCAGCCCGGAGAGCGCAATCGCCAGGGCGATGTCGATCTTCGGCCGGCCGGGCTCCGGGAGGATCCGGTGGAGCTCCGCGAGCGCGATCAACGCCGCCGCGCCGCCGCCGACGCCATTGAACAACGCGACCATCTGCGGCATCGCGGTCATCTTCACGCGGCGCGCGGCGACCGCCCCGAAGCAGCCGCCGATGGCCATGCCGACGACGATCGCCCACCAGCTCGCGCTCCCGGCATGGATCCAGGTGACGACGATCGCCACCAGCATTCCCACCGCCCCGATCTGGTTGCCGCGCCTCGCCTGCGCCGGGTTCGAGAGGAAGCGCAGCGCCAGGATGAACGCCACGATCGGGATCAGGTAGAGGAGGTTCGCGAGGTTCGTGCTCATTCGGCGCCCGTGCCGCCGTTGTTACGGGCGTCAGGCGCCTTCGTCGGCTCGCGCTTCTTGAACATCTCGAGCATTCGGTCGGTGACGACGAAGCCACCGACGACGTTCGCCGAGCCGAGCACCACGCCGAGGAACCCCACGATCCATTCGAACGTGTCCTTGTCGGGTTGCGCGAGCACGATCATCGCGCCGACGAGCACGATTCCGTGAATGGCGTTCGTGCCCGACATCAGCGGCGTGTGCAAGAGCGTCGGAACCTTCGAGATCACCTCGAACCCGAGGAAGATCGCGAGGACGAGGATCGTCAGCTCGAAAACAAGCAGCGTGTTGTGGCTCACGACGCGGTCTCCTCG
>JBIOZO010000052.1:0-2071 GCA_044871215.1 Gaiellaceae bacterium
TCGTCCGACGGCTCGCCCTCGACCTCGGCCTCGTAGACCTTCTCGACCTCGTAGCGCGGGTGCGCGAGGCGGTGCGCGAGATCGCCGTCGTTCGTGAGCAGGAGGACGCCGGTCGTGTCGGCGTCGAGGCGCCCGACGGGGACGACGCGCGACTCGTGCTCGACCAGGTCGACGACCTTGGGCCGCCCGTGCGGGTCGCTCGCCGTCGTGACGACCCCGGCCGGCTTGTGCAGGAGGACATATGCGATGCGCTGGGGCACGAGGAGCCGCCCGTCGAGGTCGACGACGTCCCCCTCGTTCACGAACGTGTTCAGCTCGCCGGTGATCCCGTTGACTCGAACGCGCCCGCGCTTGATCAGCTCGTCGGCGCCTCTACGAGAGGCGACTCCGGTGCGCGCGAGGTACGCGTTCAGCCGCATCTCGGAAGTTTCACTCCTGGCGCGATCGCGTCACCCACGTGTTCGAACTTCCCGATTAGGATCGCATTGGGGAGGAGGCCAGGGGTACCAGTCGCTGAGGCGCTCTAGAATTTGTGGCATGCGCCGCAAGGACACCCGCCGATCAGTCTCGATCGCGCTTCTCAGCGCTGCTCTGCTGGCGGCATCCATCGCTGCGTTTTTCGTAACGACACGCGACGAGAATCGCGCTGTTCCACCCGCCCGTGACCGGCCTCCGCTCTACGTGAGGTGCAGCTCACAGCTCGGCCTCGGTGCCACGAACGCCACCTACCGCCTCTGCCTCGGTCCCCGCCCGCTCCCGGCGCCCTCGACCTCGCCAACGGGCCACGGTGGACGATTCCACTGGGCGGCGATCACGGCCGCCACAGTCCGCTAGGCGGGACGGCGCTCGGCCAGCGACTCGAGCCGGCCGCGGATCTCGTCCGCATCGCCGCCGAAGTCGTCGAGCCGCGGTAGCGCTGCGAGGCTCTCCAGTCCGAAGACTCGTTCGAAGAGCGGCGTGACGCGGTAGCGAACCGCACCGAGCTCGCTCCGACCCGCCTCAGCGATCAGTCCGCGCTCGACGAGGCCGGCGACGACCGAGTCGACCGCGACCCCACGCCAGCGGGCGATCTCCGGCCGCGAGCACGGGCCGAGGTACGCGACCACGGCGAGGGTCTCCAGCGCCGCGTGCGAGAGATTGCGCTCGACCGGCCGCTCGAAGAGGCGCCCGCACGCGTCGGCGGCCTCGCGCGACGCACGGAAGGCCCAGCCGCCGGCAACCCGCTCCAGCACGATGCCGCTCCGCCCCTCGCGGTAGCGCTCACTCAGCAGGCCCAGCGCGGTCTCGACCCGCTCCGGATCGTCTGCGGCAGCCTCGGCCAGCTCGGCGACGCCGAGCGGCTGCGACGCGACCACGAGCAGCGCCTCCAAGGTGCGTGCGAGCGAGTCGAGCGGGTTGGCTTCGATCAGGCGGAGCGGGCGCTCCATTCAGCCACCTCCTCCTGCTGACGAACGGCACGGGACACGCGGATCGGCGCGAACGGCGCGGCTTGTTCGAGAGAGATCTCGCCGGCGCGACGGAGCTCGAGGAGCGCCAAAAACGCCACGGCTTGCTCGACGCGCGACAGGCCCACGACCTCCTGGTCGAAATCGAAGCGCGACCGCCGCCCGAGCAACGCCCGGAACTCCTCGAGAAAACGCGACACGGGCGGAAAGCGCAGCTCGAGGTGAGCGAGCGAGACCTCGGGAGGCTCGGCCGCGAGACCGCGCAGCAGCACGACAAGCGCCTGCGGATCCTGATCCGCGAGCCGCCGCTCGCCCTTCGGCGCCAGCGGGGCAGGCCCGAGCCGGAAGAACCGGTCGCGCTCGTCCGCCAGCCGCTCGCCGAGCCACTCGGCAGCGCCCTTGATCCGCCGGTACTCCTCGAGCCGCCGCGCCAGCTCCTCGGCCGCTTCGGACGGCTCCAGATCCTCGAGCTCCGCCTCGCCGGCGAACAAGCCGCGCGCCTTCAGCTCGAGCAGCGCCGCAACGAGCACGAGAAACTCGCCGCATGCGTCCAGGTCGAGCTCCTCGCGCTCGGCCAGCCGCTCGACGAACGCGAGCACGATCCCGGCCACGTCCACCTCGCGCAG
>JBIOZO010000053.1:0-2356 GCA_044871215.1 Gaiellaceae bacterium
CGATCTTCGTCGCGAGGTCGGCGGCGCCGACGACGTCTGCGCCCGCTTCCTCCGCCTCGCGGGCCTTCTCGCCCTCGGCGAACACGGCGACGCGGACGTCCTTGCCGATCCCGTGCGGGAGCATCAGCGTCCCGCGGAGCTGCTGGTCCGCGTGCCGGACGTTCAGCCCGAGGCGGAAGTGCGCCTCGACGGTCTCGTCGAACTTTGCACCCTCACCCGCCTTCAGGAGCCTGACCGCCTCGAGCGGCGAGTACGCCTGCTCGCGGTCGATCTGCTCGCGCACGGAGCGGTAACGCTTGCCGTGCGCGCTCACGGGGTTTCGACTCCCATCTCTTCCGCAGAGCTCGAATCAGCAGCAGCAGATCCGAGCTCGCGAACACCCCTGAAGTGGCCGCTGGCGCGGCCGGTCGTGTCTTGAGCCGCGAGAGTCACTGGGTCTCCACGCCCATCGATCTCGCCGTGCCTGCGATCACCTTCATCGCCTCCTCGACGTCGCGGGCGTTCAGGTCGGGCATCTTCGTCTCGGCGATCGAGCGGAGCTGGGCCTCAGAGAGGCGGCCGACCTTCTCGCGGTTCGGCTCGCCGGAGCCCTTCTCCAGCGAGAGCGCCTCCTTGATCAGGACGGCGGCCGGCGGCGTCTTCGTGATGAACGTGAACGACCGGTCCTCGAAGACGGTGATCTCCACCGGCGTGATGCGCCCGTTCTCCTGCGCGGTCTGCGCGTTGAACGCCTTGCAGAACTCCATGATGTTGACCCCGTGCTGGCCGAGCGCGGGGCCGACCGGCGGCGCAGGGTTCGCCTGCCCACCGGGGATCTGCAGCTTGATGAGGGTGAGGATCTTCTTCGCCATGGCCGTCAGTCGATCTTCTTCACCTGTTCGAAGCCGAGCTCGACCGGGACCTGGCGCTCGAAGATGTCGACGAGCACCTTCAGCTTCTGCTGGTCCGGGTTGACGTCGACGATCTCGCCGTCGAAGTCCGAGAGCGGGCCGGAGGTGACCTTCACCGACTCGCCGAGCGAGAACTCGACCACTGCCTTCTGCGCCCCCGCGCCGGCCGGCGCGCCGTGGTGGAGGATGCGGTCGACCTCGGGCTGCGAGAGCGGGACGGGCTTCGTGCCCGCGCCGACGAACCCGGTGACGCCTGGCGTGCCCTTGACCACTGTCCACGCCTCGTCGGACATGTTCATGTTCACCAGGACGTAGCCGGGCAGCACGCGCTTCTCGGCCTGCACCTTCTGGCCGTCCTTCGTCTCGATCACCTGCTCCGTCGGCACGACGACGCGCCGGAAGGCCGGCTGCTGGTTCATCGAGACGATTCGGTGCTCGAGGTTGGTCTTCACCTTGTTCTCGTGCCCGGAGTAGGTGTTGATGACGTACCACAGAAACATCGTTCGAGGCTCCTAGAGAAGAACGCGGTCGACGAGGGGGCGGAAGATCTGGTCGAGCCCCCAGAGATAGATGCCCACGATCGCGCACGCGATGATGACGACGACGACTCCCTGGATCGTCTGGGCGCGGCTCGGCCAGTCGACCTTCTTCAGCTCGGCGTAGGACTCGCGGACGAACTGCCCGCGCTGGTGCTCGGCCTTGCGCCCGGTCTGCTGCTTGACGGGCTGCTGGGCCGGGCGGACCTGCTGCGCCTGACGGCCGCGGCGTCCGGTCGAGGCTCCGTCCCCCGCGGCGGCCCGGGCAGCCCGGCGCTGCCTGCGCGTCTCGCGTGCCACGCTGCTACCTCGTCTCCCGGTGGGGCGTGTGCTTGCCACACCAGCGGCAGTACTTCGAGAACTCGACGCGGTCCGGCGAGTTTCGCTTCGACTTCTGGGTCTGGTAGTTGCGCCGCTTGCACTCGGTGCAGGCGAGCGTGATCGCGACTCGTACTCCGGTGGCCATTTTTCTACCTGTCTCGGTGGGTCGTGCGAACCATAGGGGGCGCGTTGAGTAGCGGCGGGTGGACTTGAACCACCGACCTCCGGGTTATGAGTCCGGCGCTCTAACCAGCTGAGCTACGCCGCCGCGCGCGCAAGAGTGTAGCAGCGAGCGAGCGGGCGTCTCCCGGGCCCGAGCGACGGCCGACCGTCTCACTAGGATCGCGCCGTGATCCGGATCCCACCCCAGCGTGGCGGCTGGCTCGAGGTCATCTGCGGGCCGATGTTCAGCGGCAAGAGCGAGGAGATGATCCGCCGCCTGCGCCGGGCCGAGATCGCGGGGCAGCACGTCGTGATCTTCAAGCCGCAGATCGACGACCGCTACGACGTCGAGGACGTCGTCAGCCACGCGGGCATCCGGATGCGCGCCGTCCCCGTCTCGTCGGTGCCCGAGCTCATGACGCGCTCCGCCGGCTTCGACGTCGTCGG
>JBIOZO010000054.1:0-8457 GCA_044871215.1 Gaiellaceae bacterium
CGAGGTCGAGTACCGGATCCGGGACGGCGCCCAGGCGATCGTGCTCGGCACGAAGCGCTGGGACCGAGACCGCGCCGGCGCCAAGTGGCGACGCTCCGAGCAGCTCCCGGCCCTGCGCGTGCCGCAACCCGCCTGGGGCTCGCGCGCGACCAACGCCTACGTCCTCGGCCAGACTCGCGTGGACGGCCGGCCGACCTGGCTCGTCTCGTTCGTGAATCCCAACACCCCGGCGTGGTTCACTGTCGCGATCGACCGAGCCACGTACCGACCGCTGCGCCTGCGCATGACGGCCGCCGCGCACTTCATGACGCACCGGTACCTCGAGTTCAACCGTCCGTTGACGATCGAGCCGCCGGGGTGATGTTCCTGGTCATCCTCCGGCGCTCCGGGCCCCAGTACGACCACTCGAAGGCGCTCGAGCAGCAGTCCGGGTGGGAGGAGCACGCCGCCTTCATGGACGGGCTCGTGGACGACGGCTTCATCGTCCTCGGCGGCGTGCTCGCCGACGAGCTGCGCACGGCACACGCGGTCGAGGCCGGGTCGGAGGAAGAGATCCGCGAGCGCCTGGCCCAGGATCCGTGGAGCGGCTCCCACCTGATCGTCGACTCGATCGACGGCTGGACGATCCGGCTACAGCGTTCGCCGTAGAGCCTCGAGTGCGACGACCCATGCGCCGGCGGCGGCCGCGAGCGCGACGAGGGCAATGACGAGCCGCGCTCTCATCCGCCCGCCTTGTCGAGCAGCGTGACCTCGAACGGCTTCCCGCCGGGCGGCGTGACCTCGAACACGAGGCCCCAGTGGCCGACCATCACGAGCGCCGGCGCCGACCGCGAGTAGACGCCGGGTCGCCGCTCGTCGAAGCGGTAGCTCTGCTCGCCCATCTCCATGTCCAGCATGTCGAAGCGCGTGACCACGTCCGCGCCGCGAACCGGCTTGCCGTCCCTCGTCAGCGCGAGCGAGAACGCGTTCGGCACGGCCGCGCGGTTCGGGGAGACGCGCACGTGCACCTTGTAGGGCGACTTCGAAACGGTCTCCGCGATCGGGCCGGGGCCGACGCGGGCGGCGACGTCCTGCACCTTCGCGAGCGCGCTGGAGGGCGGCGCTAGGCTCGAGAGCACCGCGGCGGCGAAGAGCGCGGCCGCGACGAAGACGATCTCGCCCTGGATGAGGCGCCGCAGCAGGAGCGGCGCCGAGGCGTCGCCGGCGGCGAGCCTCGGCTTCGTGCGGGCGAGGTTCAGGCCGGCGAGCACGAGCGCCGCCGCGAGCAGCCCGATCTTCCAGAGCAGCGCCTGGCCGTACGAGGTCTGCCAGAGCGAGGCGAGCGTCGGAAGCTCGAGCAGTGACTGGCCGATCCCGGTCGCGATGAGCAGCAGCACCGAGCAGAAGGCGACCGCCGAGAAGCGCGGGACGACGTACGCCAGGACCGCGGAGCGGCCTTTGCGGCCGACCGAAAGCCAGAGCACGACGAGGCCGATCAGGCCGCCGAGCCAGACGGCGACCGCGCCGAGGTGCAGCACGTCAAGCGGCAGCGCCAGCCCGCGCGGCGACTTCTGGCCGGCGTGGCCGGCGAGGGCGGGGAGGAGCAGGCAGGCCAGGCCGGCCACCAGCGCCGACGGCAGCGCGAGCAGCTCGGCGACGGAGCGCTGCTCCCGTTCGGGCCGGTCGACGAACAGGGCGGCGCCCGCGGCAACGCCGAACAGCGCGACCACGAGCTCCAGGTCGAGGAAGTCCCGCCCGAAGCCGGAGTCGCGGGCGACCGGGACAATCGCGCCGAGGTCCCAGACCGAACGGAGCGTGAACTCCGCGGTCGCGATCACGACGTAGACCGGGATCGTCACCAGCGAGACGCCGAGCGTCACCAGGAACGCGACGTTCAGCGCCCGCAGCGAGGTCCCGCGCACCGCACGGGCCACCGGCCGGGCGATCAGCGCGCGCAGCACGAACAGCCCCAGCGTGCTCAGCACCGACAGGAAGACGACCCAGCGCGAGACGAGGAGCCGCGTCGTCGTCGCGGTCTCGCTCAGCGAGGGCACACGGAACTGCGGCGGCGGCCCGGGGTTCGGCCCGACCGCGAACGTGAAGGCGCCGCGCACCGGGTGCCCGTCGGCCGAGATCACCCGCCAGAAGACGAGGTACCAGCCCTCTGGCACGCGCTCGAGCGGAGTCACCAGTGTGTCGGGCGAGCCCGGAGCAGCGGCCGGGTCGCCGCTCGTCACCTGCTTGCCGGCCGCATTGGTCACCGAGACGATCGCGAAGCGCGGCTCGACCGGCTCGCTGTAGGTGAGCCGCACCTCCGGCGGTGCCGCGTTGATGGTGCGGCTCGCCTCCGGGACGGTGCGCAGTAGGGCGGCGTGGGCCCAGGCGGCCGCGGGCAGCGCCAGCGCTGCGACCGCGACCGCCGTGAGCACCGTGCCGCGCCTCACGTCAGCGGCCGACCTCTCGTCGCGAGGCCGACGATCCCGAGCAGCACGCCAATCGCGCCGACGATCAGTGCGACGATGGTCAGCGTCGAGCTCGAGCCGCCGCTGAGGTCGGAGACGGCGTCGATCGTCGGGGCCGGCGTGTCCGAGCCCTCCGAGCCGCTCCAGTCGACGACCATTCCGTTCGAGTACGTCTGCCGCACGTGGAACTCGTATGTCTTGTCGGAGCTCGCGCTGCCGTTGAAGCGGAAGACCGCGTCCTCGTCGGTCGGCACCTTGCCGCCGCTCCAGGTCACCTTCTGGATCGTGCGCTCCTCGCCCGAGCCCGTCGCGCTCTCCTCGCGCTTCCAGCCGGGCGAGGGCTCGAACGAGTCGATCGAGAAGCCGTCGGGCACGGTCAGCTCGACCTCGGTCGTGGCTGCGCCCTCCTCCTCGGTCGGCACCGAGAGCGTGAACTGCTGGTCGACCTTCGATTTGGCGACGGGCGGGCTCATGATCGCGTGCGCCGAGGCGACGCTTGCGAGCACGAGCGTCAGTGCGGCCGCGCCTGCGGCGGCCAGGGCGAATCTCATCGGTCTCCTTTCGTTCGCGTGGTCGGGGTCAGGCCGTGAGTGGCGGCCCGCGCGACCGGCGCTGCACCGCGACGAGCGACGGCGCGAGCGAGGAGAGCGCTGCGAAGACGACAAAGCGCTGCGGTGCGAGCCGGCGGCGGCGCAGCTCGCGGACGACCGCGCGCATCCACGCGAACAGGTGCTGAGCGGCCTCCGCCAGCGCGGCCGAGGCGAGCGCGAGCGCTGCGAGCAACGGAATCGCGTCGCGGTGCACCGGCCCGACGAGGCACGAGAGGCCGTGGAAGCCGATCCCGGCCCGCCAGTGCAGGTACGACTCGAACAGCGCGAAGCCGAGCGAGCTGGCGACGTAGAGGCCGGCCGCCCGTAGGCCGAGCCGGCGCAGGCGCAGCTTCGGCGCGACCCGCTCGGGTTGCAGGCGCGCGCGCTCGCGCACGCCGAGCGCGGCGAGCCAGACCACCAGCACCGAGCCGACGGCGGTCAGCCCCAGCGAAAAGAGCGCCACGACCACGAGGCTTGGCCCACCGGCCGAGTGCTCGAGCACGCGCGCGAGTGGGCTCGGCGAGAGCGCGTAGACGAGCCAGCGCGCCGTCAGCACGATCAGCGCCACGACGGCCGGCCACAGCAGGAGTCGCGCTCTCATCGCACTCGCGGCCGCTGCTTCGCTTGCGATGCAGCACGTCGAGACCGTGCCGGCTTTGCCGGTGCGGGCGACTTACGCCCGCTCGACCGAGGTGGAGGTGTGGGCCTCAACGCACGTGCAGGGTAAACGGCGCCGTGATGATGCGTCCGCGGTCGCGGAACTGGAGGAAGAGGCGCCAGTTCCCCGCGACAGGGAGCAGGACGCCGACGTTCAACCGCCCCGGGCCGGCTGGGCGCCCGACGACCTTCGCGCCGCCGAGGACGCTCGTGCAGCCCGGGGTCGACGGACCGCAGACGTGCGTGTGGAAGTAGTCGAGCGTGCCCTGCCGGAAGAAGATCGCGTGCGCGAGCGCGCCGAACCACGGGTGGAAGACGACCGGCTTGCCGCTCGGGTCGGTCACCTTCGCGGTGAGTGTGGCCGCCTGGATGGCGCGGAGCTGCTTCGGCGCCGTGAGCGTGACCGTGTAGCCGTTGACCCGCTGACGCGCGGCGAATGCGGGGAGCGGCTGCGGGTGGTAGGCGCCGGCCACCTTCACGCTCGCGTGCAGCTGGAAGTTGCGCGGCGCTCCCTTCGCGGCCGGGTAGGCGTCGACGAGCACGCGGTAAGGGCCGGGGCTCGGGAAGTCGACCGTCTCGAAGATGCGGCCATTCGCGGCGATCGGCGGGTGCTTGTGGATGATCACGCCGAGGTCGTCGCGGACGACGATCAGGTGCACACCGGTGTGCGGCCCGGCGCCGCGGCGATAGGCCGTCAGCGCGGCGCCCGACGGCTGCCGAATCGTGAACGACAGCCGCGCCGGGCCGGGCCGGGCGACCTGCACCGGCGCGAATCCCGAGAGCGCGTAGGTGCGTGCAGGCCCGATCGGCCCGACGCTCGGCCGCGAGGAGGAGCCGCAGCCGGCGACGAGGACGACGGCGCAGCACGCGAGCAGAAAGCGCCCCATCTGCAGGCAGGATCACGACGCGTGGGAGCGGCTGTCAAACCGTTACCCTGACCGCGCGGTGCCTCTTGCCCACTCCTACAGCTCCTGGGAGATGCCGCCGGCGGTCCTGCTCGGCCTGCTGCTCGCGGTCGTTCTCTTCGCACAGGCGTTCGTCCGGATGCGGCGCCGCCGGCCCGACCACGCGCCGTGGAGCCGGGCGCTCCTGTTCGGCGCGGGCCTGGCGCTGCTCGTGCTGCCGCTCGTCTCGCCGCTCGACGGGCTCGGGGACGAGGAGCTGCTCTCGGCGCACATGCTGCAGCACGTCCTGATCGGCGACGCCGCGCCGGCGCTGCTGGTCGTGGCCGTCCGCGGGCCGCTCCTCTTCTTCCTGCTGCCGCCGTTCCTGCTCAGGCCGCTGGCGTCGTTCCGCCCGCTGCGCGCGGTGCTGTCCGTGCTGATGATCCCGCTCGTCAGCCTGGGCATCTGGGCGGTGACCCTCTACGCGTGGCATATCCCGCGCGTCTACGACTACGCGGCGGCGCACCAGAACGTGCACGACCTCGAGCACCTCAGCTTCGTCATCGCCGGGGTGCTCGTCTGGACGCAGCTCGTCGACCCGGCCCGCCACGGGCGCCTGCGCCGGCCGCAGCGGGTCTTCTTCGCGCTGGCGATGATCGTGCTGGCCCAGCCGCTCGTCGACGCGCTGATCTTCACGTCGAGCGCGGCCTACCCGCGCTACACCGGTGCCCACGGGATCTCGGCGCTGACCGACCAGCGCCTCGCCGGGGTCGTGATGATGACCGAGCAGCTGCTGACGCTCGGGATCTGCGTTGCCCTGCTGCTGCGGCCCTACGTCCGCGAGCGGCAGCGCAAGCCCGCCTTCACGTGAGCGCGCCCGCCTCGACGTCGTTCAGCTTCGAGCCGCTGTTCCTCGTGCTCTCGGCCGCGGCCGTCTACGGCTACGTGCGGCTCGCGCGGTCGGTCGAGCGGCCGTCGGGTTGGAGGATCACGCTCTTCGGGCTCGGGGTCGCGCTCGTCGCCGTGCCGCTGAACTCGCCGCTCGAGACGATTGCGATCCACTACCTGCTGCTGATCCACTTGCTGCAGAACGTGATGATCGCCGACTGGGCGCCGCCCCTGCTGGTCCTCGGCCTGACCCCGGCGATGCGCGCGGCGGTCGCGGCACGGGGCGGGCGGGCGCTGGCGATGCTGACCCGGCCGCGCGTCGTGCTGCCGCTCTGGCTCGTCGTCTGGTACGGCGTCCACTTGCCGGCCTTCTACGACTACGCGCTTCGCCACCCGTGGCTGCTGAACGTCGAGCACGGGCTCCTCCTCGGCGCCGGGCTGCTCTTCTGGTGGCCGGTCTTCTCCGAGCTGCCGCAGCAGCTCTCGACCGCGGTCAAGCTCGTGTACCTCGGCGCGGCGTACGTTGCCTCGGCGTTCCTCTCTCTCGCGCTGATCTTCTCCTCGAGCGCCTTCTACAACTTCTACGAGGCGGCCCCGCGGCTGTGGGGCTTCTCCCCCGACAAGGATCAGAACCTCGGCGGGATCCTCATGAATGGCGAGCAGACGCTCGTCTTCTTCGCGGCGCTGTCGTACTTCTTGCTGCGGCTGCTGTCCGAGGAGGAGGAGGCGCAGAGGGCGCTCGAGAGCTGATGCGACGAGCGCTCGTCCTGGCGGCCGCGGTCGCGCTGCTCGCGGTGCCCGCCGCTCATGCGAACGGCGACCCGGCCAGCGACGTGCTGCTCGTGCAGAAGGTGTTCTTCCCGCTCGACGCGCCGCTGCCGGACTCCGACCGTGAGGCGCTGCAGCAGACGGTCGACGAGGCGAACAAGCGCGGCTACCCGATCCGCGTCGCGCTGATCCCGTTCACCAGCGACCTGGGTACCGCCGTCAGCCTCTGGCGGCACCCGCAGGACTACGCAAAGTTCCTCGGCTCCGAGCTCGCCTTCGTCTACTCGAAGCGGCTGCTGATCGTCCAGCCGTCGGGCTTCGGCGTCTACTACGGGAAGCGGCCCGTGGCGAAGGAACGCCGCGTGCTGGCCGGCGTGCCGGTGGGGCAGACGCCGTCCGAGCTGGCGCGGTCGGCGGAGGTGGCGGTGCGGAAGCTCGCCGCCGCTGACGGCGTGGTCGTGCCCGAGCCTTCGAGCCGCGGCGGCCACGACTGGCGCGACCGCGCGATCATCGCCGTGGTCGGCCTCCTCGCGGTGGCGCTGATCGTGCTCTTGGGCGGCCGGCTGAGGCGTGCCCGAGCGAGCCGCACGCAACCCGAACAGTGACAGTCACTGTGACTGTCACCGGGGTTCGCGCTAGAGGCCGAGGTGGCGGGCGATCACCATCCGTTGGACTTCATTGGTGCCCTCACCGATCTCGAGGATCTTCTGGTCGCGGTAGAGCCGCGAGATCGCCGACTCCTCCATGAACCCGTAGCCGCCGTGGATCTGCAGCGCCACGTTCGCGGCGCGATGTGAGAGCTCGCCTGTGTAGAGCTTGGCCATCGCCGCCTCCTTGGCGAACGGCCGGCCCTGGTCCTTGAGCCACGCGGCCTTGTAGGTCAGTGCGCGGCCGGCTTCGATCTCGACTGCCATGTCGGCGAGCTGGAACTGAATCGCCTGGAACTTCGAGATCGGCTTGCCGAACTGCTCGCGCTCCTTCGCGTAGGCGTACGCGAGGTCATAGGCGCCCTGCGCCAGGCCGACCCCCATCGCGGCCACCGAGATCCGGCCGCCGTCGAGGATCTCGAGGAACTGCGTGAAGCCCTTGCCGCGCTCGCCGAGCAGGTTCGCCTCGGGCACGGCGCAGTCGCGGAACGACAGCTCGCGCGTGTCGGAAGCGCGCCAGCCGAGCTTTTCCATCGGCGCGGAGATCTCGTAGCCAGGTGTGCCGTTCGGCACGATCAGGTTCGAGATTTCGCCCTCGCCGGTGGCGGCCGTGATCGTCACGCACGACGTGATGTCAGTTCCCGCATTGGTGATGAAGATCTTCGAGCCGTTCACGACCCACTCGCCGTCGCGCAGCTCCGCCGTCGTGCGCGAGGCCGCCGCATCCGAGCCGGCGCCGGGCTCGGTCAGGCCGAACGCCGCCAGCTTGCGGCCCGAGGCAAGGTCGGGCAGCCACTGCTGCTTCTGCTCCTCGGTGCCGAAGTTGAGGATCGGCATCGTCCCGAGCGAGGTGTGGGCAGCCATCGTGATCGCCACCGAGGAATCGATCCGCGTCAGCTCCTCGACCGCGATCGCGTACGAGACGGTGTCCGTGCCCGCGCCGCCGTACTCCTCCGGGATCGGCATCCCCATCAGCCCGAGCTCGGCCAGCTCGCGGACCAGCTCGTACGGGAAGCGGTGCTCGCGGTCGAGCTCGGCGGCGACCGGGGCGATCTTCTGCTCGGCGAACTCGCGGACGGTCGAGCGGACGAGCTCGTGCTCGTGCGTTAGATCGAGGTTCACTCGCGGTCACCTCTTTCGGAGTTCGTCGCGCCTGGCTGCGAAAACCAAGCGTCGCAAGGACGCAGGGAGCGTTCGTAGCCAAAGGCTACGGGCGCGACTGAGGACGCCGCGAGGCGCCGGTTTACAGCACCCCAGGCGGGGCGAGATCCGGGAGAGGGGGCCGGCATTAAGACAGGCGTGTGGCCAGCTCGACGATCAGCCGCACGCCGTAGCCCGTGCCGCCCCGCTGGCTGAGGTAGTCGCCGCGGGAGCGCTCGAGGAAGGCGGGGCCGGCGATGTCGGCGTGCGCCCAGGGCCCGTCGCCGGCGAACTCCTCCAGGAACTTCGCCGCGAGCACCGCGCCGGCCTGGCGCAGGTCGGACGAGTTCTTCAGGTCGGCGAACACCGAGTCGACGTAGCGGCGGTAGCGCTGGTGCATCGGGAACGGCCAGATGTGGTCGCCGCTCGCCTCGCCCGCCGC
>JBIOZO010000055.1:0-3752 GCA_044871215.1 Gaiellaceae bacterium
CCGAGGTCGAGGTGCGCACGGGTCGCTGCGACAGCTTCGAGGAGGCGGCGGCGCTGCTGGGCGAGCGCCGCGAGCAGCTGCACCGACTCGCAGAGGACGCAGGTGTCGCGCTCGCGGCGACCGGGACGCACCCGTGGAGCCCCTGGCAGGAGCAGCGGATCATCGACACGCCGCACTACCGCCGTAACGACGAGATCCTGCGCTACGTCGTCTGGCGCAACAACAGCTTCGGCCTGCACCTGCACGTCGCGATCAACGGGCCCGACCGCGCGGTCGGCGTGTGCAACGGCCTGCGGAACTTTCTGCCCGAGCTCTTGGCGCTCAGCGCGAGCTCGCCGTTCGTCGAGAACGTCAACAGCGGCCTGCATTCCGCGCGCAGCCAGATCTTCACGCGTCCGTTCCCGCGCTGCGGCATCCCGGATGCCTACGAGGGCTGGGACGGCTTCGAGGCGTACGTGCGCTTCCTCTACGACACCCGGTCGATCGATGAGCACACGCAGCTCTGGTGGAGCGTCCGTCCGCACCTTGCGTTCCCGACCGTGGAGATCCGGATCTGCGACGCGCAGCCCGACCTGGCCGAGGCCCGCTCGTTGGCGGCGCTCGCCTACTCGCTGGCGGCGCGGGTCGCTCGCGCGCTCGACGAGGGGGAGCCGGTGCCGGACTTCCCCCACCGCCTGATCGAGGAGAACCTCTGGCGCGCGATCCGCTACGGCCTCTCGGGCGAGCTGATCGACCTCGCGACGGGCGAGGTTCGGCCGGCGCGCGCGCACATCGAGCGGCTGGTCGAATGGGTGCTGCCGGTGGCCGAGGAGCTCGGCTGCGCCGACCATCTTGCGATCCCGGCGGCGAACGCGGCCGAGCGCCAGATCGCGCGGCACGCCGAGGGCGCGAGCCTGCACGAGATCTACGCCGAACAGCGAGACGCGTCATGGGCGAAGACGAGCAGCGGCTGATCGCGGAGCTCCACGCGGAGCTCGCGAAGATCAGCGTCACCGATTTCCTGCTGCAGACGCTGCACTCGATCTCGCTGCTGGCGTACCAGCGCCTGGGGGGCGAAGGCCGCGACCTCGACCAGGCCAAGCTCGCGATCGACTCGCTGCAGACGCTTGTCCCCGTGCTCGAAGGCTCCGCCCCCGAGGAGGCCATGCGCGACTTCGGCCAGGTGCTGGCCGGCCTCCAGCTCGCCTACGCGACGGCGGTCTCGGAAGACTCCGAGGCTTGAAACCGCCTCGGTAGCGACGTATAACGCCAGTCAGGGCGGTTGTCACAAGAGAGGGGAGCGGCAGTGGGTAGGGCAAGGCTTTGCGCCGCATTCGGCGTGGTTTTGCTGCTCGCGGTCCTGGCCATTGCCGGCAGCGCCGGCGCGATGGGGTCGAGTGGCGCGGCCGTTAGGCAGAGCGGAGCGGAAGCCAAGTTCGTGCCGGGTCAGGTGGTCGTCGGCTTCCGGGCCAACGTCGACCCGCTGACGCGCGGAATGGTCGTCGCGAGCGAGGACGCGACGGCGCTGAAGGCCATCCCGTCGCTCAGCGCGCAGCTCGTGCGCGTCAACGGCTCGGTGCAGGGCGCGATCGCCGCGTTCAAGTCGAACCCGGCGGTTGCCTATGCAGAGCCGAACTGGATCTACCACGCGGAAGCCGTGCCGAACGATCCGCGCTACTCGCAGACCTACGGCCTGCCGAAGATCCAGGCGCCGCAGGCGTGGGACGTCACCACCGGTAGCACCGGTGTGACCGTCGCCGTGGTCGACACCGGAGTCTCGAGCGGCCATCCGGACCTCGCGCCGAACATGGTCGCGGGAGCCAACTTCGTCACCGGCGGGCCGAACACCAGCCTCGACTACAACGGTCACGGGACGCACGTGGCGGGCACGATCGGCGCCAAGGGCAACAACGGCGTCGGCGTCGCGGGCGTGAACTGGAACGTCCATATCGAGCCGCTTCGCGTGCTGAACGGGAGCGGCAGCGGCACGAACACGGACATCGCCAATGCGTTCGCCGCGACCTGCACGACCTTCCCCGCCCAGATCGTCAACGCGAGCCTCGGCGGCACGGGCTACTCGACGCTGATGCGGAACGCGATCGCCGGCTGCCCGAACACGCTCTTCGTCGTTGCGGCGGGAAACGACGGCACGAACAACGACACCACGCCGCACTACCCGTGCAACTACGGCGCGGCGCCCGACAACTTGCCGAACGTCATCTGCGTCGCGGCGACCGACCAGAACGACAACCTCGCGACGTTCTCGAACTTCGGCGCGAGCGTCGACCTCGCCGCCCCGGGCGTGAGCACGACGAGCACGTGGCCTGCGTACACGAACCTCTACACGCAGAGCTTCGAGTCGCTGGCGGGGTGGACGAACTCTTCCGGCGGCGCCTTCGGCCAGTCCTCGGTGCACAACAGCGGCTCGTTCAGCGTCACGGACTCACCGGTGGGCAACTACGCGCAGAGCCAGAACTCGCTCTTCGCCTACGGCTCCTCGGTCGCGAGCCTCGCCGGCAAGCAGGGCTGCCAGTACGTCTACAACCTCAACCTCGCGACCGAGCTCGGCCATGACTACTTCATGACCTATGGCTCGTCCAACGGCACCAACTTCAGCGGCAGCGGCTGGTCGGGGAACACGAGTGGCTCATTCCGGTCGTTCACGGTCGACATGTCGGCGTTCGACGGCTCGCCGACCTTCTACCCGGGGCTCGGGTTCCAGTCCGACGCCAACGGGATCGTCGGCGACGGCGGCTATCTCGACGACCTGACGGTGCGCTGCCTCAACACCACGGGCGAGGACTACAACACGATCAGCGGCACGTCGATGGCAACGCCGCACGTGGCCGGCGTGGCCGCGCTGGTGAAGGCCGCGCACCCGAGCTACACCGTGGCCCAGCTCGTCGCCGCGATCTTCGGCGGCGTCGACCCGATCGCCGGGCTCTCGGGCAAGGTCGCGACCGGCGGGCGGCTGAACGCGTGCAAGGCCGTTGGCGGAAGCTGCGGCAGCTCGCCGCCCCCGCCGCCCCCACCGCCGCCGCCTCCGCCACCTCCGCCGCCGCCTCCGCCGTTCAAGCCGCCATGCGTGGTGCCGAACGTGATCGGCTCCAAGGTCCGCATTGCGACGGCGCGGATCAGGGCACGGCATTGCCGCGTCGGGAAACTGACGTACGTCAAGTCGACGAAGAAGAAGAAAGGCAAGGTCATCACTGAGAGCCCCAGGCCCGGTAGGCGCCTCGGCAACAACGCGAAGGTGAACCTCGTGCTCGGCCGGGGGCCTCATCGTTGACGCCCAGCCGCCTCCTACTCGCTGCGCTGGCCGTGGGGCTCGCCACGGCCAGCGGCAGCTCGAACGCAGCGCCGGGCCCGCACTTTCGCGGGCCGACCCTGCACTTGCGTGGTCACGTCCCGGCCGGTCAGCTGAGTCGCAACGGCGACGCCACGGTCCCCGGCACGGCCGCATTCGCCGGCCTGCCGCTCGGGATCACGGCGCTGCCCGCGGCCGGGGTGAACTTCCTCGGCATGGGCTCGACGAGCACCAACGCGATCATCACCGGCGACCCGCCAGACCCGACCGGGGCCGTCGGTCCGAGCAACTACGTGCAGGCCGTCAACGGCGGAATCCAGATCTACAACAAGGCGGGCGCCGTCCTCAAGGCGGCCGCGCTCACCAACACGCTCTGGACGGGCTATGTCGGAACGAACGCAGGCAACCAGTGCGCCACGCGCAACGACGGCGACGCGATCGTGCGCTACGACCAGCTCGCCGACCG
>JBIOZO010000056.1:0-5715 GCA_044871215.1 Gaiellaceae bacterium
TGCTCGACGGCGACAAGGCCGAGCGCATCGCCGCCGCTGCCGACCGGATCGCGAACGGCGAGCTCGACGACCAGTTTCCGATCGACGTCTTTCAGACCGGCTCGGGCACCTCGTCGAACATGAACGCCAACGAGGTGATCGCGAGCCTCGCGGGCGAGGGCGTGCACGCGAACGACGACGTGAACATGGGCCAATCGTCGAACGACGTCTTCCCCAGCGCCGTTCATCTCGCCGCGCTCGACGAGCTGACGAACGACCTGCTGCCCGCGCTCGACCGTCTGGTCGGCTCGCTCGAGGCGAAGGCGAGGGAGTTCGACGACGTCGTCAAGTCCGGCCGCACCCACTGGATGGACGCGGTGCCGGTCACACTCGGCCAGGAGTTCGGCGGCTACGCGGCCCAGGTGCGCGAGGGCGCCGCGCGCGTGCGCGACACGCTGCCTCGCCTTGGCAAGGTCCCCCTGGGCGGCACGGCCACGGGCACCGGGCTGAACACGCACCCGGAGTTCGCCTCACGCGTGCGCGCGCGACTACAAGAGGACACCGGTCTCGAGATCTCGCCGCCGGCCGATGCGTTCGAGTCGCAGGCCGCGCGCGACGGGATCGTCGAGGCATCCGGCGCCCTCAAGGTGCTCGCCGTCTCGCTTACGAAGATCGCGAACGACATCCGCTTCATGGGCTCGGGCCCGCGCGCGGGCCTCGCCGAGATCGCGCTGCCGGAGCTGCAGAAGGGCAGCTCGATCATGCCCGGCAAGGTGAACCCGGTGATCCCGGAGGTCGTCACCCAGGTCGCCGCCCAGGTGATCGGCAACGACGGGGCGATCGCGGTCGGCGGGATGCAGGGGCACTTCGAGCTGAACGTCTTCGTACCGCTGCTCGCCCGGAACCTGCTCGACTCGATCAAGCTGCTCGCCAGCGCCTCCCGGCTGTTCGCCGAGAAGTGCGTCGACGGGCTCGAGGCCAACCGTGAGACCTGCGAGCGCTACGCGGAGCTGACGCTTTCGGCGGCCACGGCGCTCAACCCGTACATCGGCTACGACAGAGCTGCCGAGATCGTCAAGGAGGCAGCGAGCTCCGGACGGCCGCTGCGCGAGGTCGCCCGCGACGCGGGAGTCGACGACGCCACACTGGACGAGGCCCTCGACTACCGCAAGATGGCCAAGCCGCACGACGAGCAGTAGCTGCGAAGCGCGGGTCTGCTGGCCGCGCTTGGCCTAGAGACTCGTAGATATTCGAAAATCTTGACTCCTCGTGTGTTTTCCCCGAAGATCGGCGCGCGGTCATGGGGGCCGCGGAAGACATAAGCGGACGCTCGCTAACCGGGCGTCCACTGGGGAGAGGAGATCGGTGACATGAAGAGGGCGCGGATCGCGCTTGGCCTGTTTTCGCTGTTGGTGCTCGTCGGCGCAGCCCTGCTGGTCGGCGTGTCGCGTGACAGCAAGCACAGCGCTTCCGGTATCGCCGCAACAGCAAGTGGCGAGCCGGATGCGAGCTCAAAGATGGACACGGCCTCGGTAGAAGCCGGCCCGGCGTCGGTGACGGCCGCCGAAGAGTCGTTCGCGCAGCGGGCGTACCCGGCGGACGACATTCCGCTGGAGCTGAGCCTCAACGCTCAGAAGGCCTGGAGCGCCGTCAAGGCCCGAGCCGTCGGCAAGGGCAAGAACAAGCTCGGCCAGTGGACGATGGTGGGACCGAGCCACGCCGACATGCCGGGGTTGCTCGTGTTCTCGGGCGCCGATTACACGACTTCGGGCCGCATCACGGCGCTCGCGCTCGATCCGGCGTGCACCCAGTCGAAGTGCCGCATGTGGGTCGGCGCAGCCGGAGGCGGCGTCTGGCGGACTACCAACGCGCTTTCGGACTCGCCCTCGTGGACTTTCGTCTCGGGCAGCCTGCCGACGAACGCGATCGGGACGCTGACCTATGACGCCGCGTCAGGGACGCTGTACGCCGGAACGGGCGAGCCGAACTCGTCCGCGGACAGCGAGGCCGGCCTCGGCCTCTTCAAGTCGACGAACGGTGGCGACACCTGGACGCACGTCGCCGCGCTGACGACCACAGCGATTTCTGGGACGTGGGTGAATAAGGACGCGTTCCTCAACCGCTCGATCAATGCGATCGTCGTCGATCCGACGGACTCGAACGTGCTCTACGTCGGCTCGGCCAGCGGCGTGCGTGGTGTCTGCTCGGTGTCGAACGGGTGCAACGCGGCCCCACTGACTCCGCTGCCTGCGCGCGGCGTGTACAAGAGCACCGACGGCGGCGCGACGTTCACGCTGCTGAACGGCACGACGCTTCCGTTCGTGCTTCGCGGAGTCACGGACGTCAAGCTCGACCCGACCGACCACAACACCATCTACGCGGCGCAGTTCGGCCAGGGTGTGTACCGGTCGACGAACGGCGGCGCGTCGTGGACGCAGGTGTTCACACCGGTGAATCCGGCCAACGCGTCGGTCATCGAGCGCTACTCGCTCGCGCCGACGACGCTTCCGAACGGCAAGACGCGGATCTACCTGGGCGTCGGCGACAACGGCACGTTTGCCGCGCGGCTCTACCGCACCGACGACGCGGCGACGGTCACGCCGGGGACCTGGGCGAACCTGACGAACGCCCAGAGCGCCGGGTACTGCACGGCGCAGTGCTGGTACGACAACGTCGTGTACTCGCCGCCCGGGCGGCCGGACACGGTCTATCTCGGAGGCGCCTACGACTACCCCAACGCGGGGACATTCGCCCTCAACGGCAACCACGCGGGGCGGACGAACGGTCGTGCCTTCATCGTGTCGAACGACGGCGGTGTGAACTTCAACGACCTCACGCGCGACGCGACGTCGGACTCGACGCCGAACGGGATGCATCCCGACTCGCACGCGATCGTTGCCTCGCCGACCAATCCCGACGTCGTGTTCTTCGGCTCGGACGGTGGGCTCGTCAGAACGAGCGGCGCTTTCGCAGACATCTCGTCGCAGTGCGCGACGCGCGGTCTGACCGCGACGAACCAGGCACTCTGCGAACAGCTGCTCTCCAGGGTTCCGACCCAGATCTACAGCCTGAACAAGGGCCTTTCGACCCTTCAGTTCCAGAGCCTGTCCGTCAACCCCACGAACCCGAAGAACCTGATGGGCGGCACCCAGGACAACGGCACCTTCTCGACCGACGGCTCAGCCGTCACGTGGAACATGGACATCTGGGGCGACGGCGGCCAGTCGGGCTTCAGCGCCTCGAACCCGGCGTACCGCTTCAACACGTTCACCGGACAGGCCAACGACGGCAACTTCCAGGGCGGCGATCCCGCGAAGTGGGTCGTGATCTCCGGCGACATCCTCTCCAGCCCCGAGGGTGCGTACTTCTATCCGCCGGTCACCGCCGACCCGCATCCGGCGAACGGCGGGACGATCTACCAGGGCTCCTTCAGCGTCTGGCGGACCCAGGACTGGGGCGGCGACCCGTCGTTCCTCGAGGCGAACTGCTCCGAGTTCGGCCCCGGCGGCGTCGACCACTCGGCCGACCCGGCCTGCGGTGACTTCGAGCGGATCGGCCCTGCAGGTCATACCGACCTGCGTGCGAACGACCCGCTGTACGGAGGCGCCGATCGCGCCGGCACCGACGTCGCTGCGATCGAGCGGGCTCCCGGCGACACGTCGACCCTCTGGGCTGCGACGGGCGCGGGCCGTGTCTTCGTGTCGAAGAACGCGGACGCGGCGGCCGGCTCGGTCACCTGGACGCGAATCGACAACCTGCCTGGAGCAACGGCCGACCCGGGTCGCTTCGTGTCGTCGATCTTCGTCGATCCGACGAACGCGAACCACGCCTGGATCTCGTACTCCGGGTACAACGCGAACACCCCGGCAACGCCCGGCCACGTCTTCGACGTGGCCTACGACCCGGGCGCCGGCACGGCAACGTGGACGAACCTCGATGGCCCGAGCGGTTCGATCGGCGACCTGCCGGTCACCGACCTCGTTCGTGACTCCACGACCGGAGACCTCTACGCGTCGACGGACTTCGGCGTCGCGATGCTCGCGGGCGGCAACACCGCCAGCGGCTGGACGGCGGCCGGCGAGGGCCTGCCGAACGTCGAGGTTGCCGGACTGACGATCGTGCCGGGCGCGCGCAAGCTGTACGCCGCCTCGCACGGCCGTAGCGCATGGGCGCTCACGCTCCCGTAGCCGGCTAGCCGAAACACCAGCGAAGAGCCGCCCCCGGGCGGCTCTTCGCGTTTCTCCCGAACGAGTGATGCAGGACGACAACCGTCTGCCGATGCCTGCACCACGGTGTTGCGGCCCACCCTTCTCCTCGCGGCGTTCGTCTCTGCGTTCGCATTCACAGGATCTGCCGTCGCCGCCGGCAATCCCTTCGGCGTCACCGTGGTCCGGTTCGCCCATGGGACGGCCCCGGCGCAGATGCGGGCGGCGGTCACCGCCTCGGGGGCGACCGTCGTCGGCGACCTGAGCGCGATCGACGCGCTCGCCGTCGTGCCCGCCTCGAATGGGTTCCGCGCGCGCATGGCCTCGAAGGCGGACGTGACGAGCCTCTTCACCGACACGCTGATCGCTTCCGGCCCACGCGACGAGTTGCGCGGCGGCGGCAACACCGCTGCCCCGGGCAACGGTGGCGCCACCGCCGACTTCGACCCGTGGCACGCGCTCTTCCAATGGGACGACGACCGGATGAACGTCCAGTCGGCGTGGCGCCGCACGACGGGCGACAGCTCGATCGCGGTCGCCGTGCTCGATTCCGGCGTCGACGCCAGCCACCGCGAGCTGCGGGGCGTCGTCGACAAGAGTCTCGGCGGCAACTTCATCCCCTGCGCCGACCTGAGGGCGCTCTTCGGCCTTGGCTTCGTCGACCGCGCGGGCCTGCGCGACTGCCGCGACGGCGACTTCGAGGGCCACGGCACCTGGGTCGCCAGCCGGATTGCCGGCGCGCGCAACGGCTTCGCTTCGAACGGCGTCGCCCCGGGCGTCAGGATCGGCTCGTACAAGGTGCTCGCGGCCGGGCTCGGCGGGCTCTCGACCTGGATGCTCTCGGGTCTGCTCGCCGCCTGCTCCGACCCGCGGATCGACGTCGTGAACATGTCGATCGAGGCGTACGTCGACCCGAGCGATCCCGCCTTGGTCGACGACTTCCTTCTCTTCACCGACGCGGTCGACTACTGCCTCGCCCACGGCGTCCCGGTCTTCGCGGCAGCGGGCAACGCTCACGTCCGCATCGATCGCGTGAACCTGACGCTCGCCGGGCGCCGGCTGACCGGGGTCGGCCAGGTCTCGACCGGCGCCGACGGGATTGCGACCGTTCTCCCCGGCAGCGGCTCGCTCGACGACTACGACCTGCGCGGCGGGCTCGAGCTCCCCGGCGGCGTTCCCGGCGTGACGATGGTGTCGGCGACGGCCAACGCGATCGGCGCGGCCCCGGCTGACGTGCCGCTGCGCTGGCGCGACCACGTCGGCGCGCGCGACCAGCTCGCCTACTACTCGAACTACGGTTCCCGGGTCGACCTCGCCGCACCTGGCGGCGCTCGGGCCTACGAGATCCCTGCCTACGACGGCGGTCCCGGAGACGTGCTGGCCGGGACGTGGGGCTCGTTCGGCGCGCTCGCCAAGGACGGCCTGATCTGCAACGACCCCTCGAGCTCCTCGTCCTTCAACTCGGCCTGCTTCACAGCCAACGGCGACGCCTACGGCTGGCTGCAAGGCACCTCGATGGCGAGCCCCAACG
>JBIOZO010000057.1:0-2333 GCA_044871215.1 Gaiellaceae bacterium
AGGATCTGGAAGGTCGCCGTGCCGCGGCCCCAGCACTCGGCGATGTTCGGGCAGCGCGCCTCCTCGCAGATCGTGTTCAGCGAGGCGCCGTGGATCAGCTTGCGCACGTCCATGTACGCCGAGTCCGCGCTCGGGGCGCGGACCTTCATCCACTCGGGGCGGCGGGGCCGCTCGGCGACGGGCAGTGAACGCTCCACGCCCGCAGTCTACGGACGGAGGCCTACGTGTCCTTCCAGGGATCGAGGTAGACGTCGTCGATCTGGTACGCAGCGCCATAGCCGACCGGCGTGAACCGGAAGGCGACCGCCCGCGTCCCGAGCAGGCTCGTGACGTTGCAGAGTGCGAGCTGGAGCCGTGGCGATGGCGTCCACGTGCCCTTGCCGCTGACCGTGCCGCCGTCGAGAACCGTCAGCAGCCCACCGAGCAGGCTCGGGACGATCACCTGCACGTGCAGGGCGCCGCTCGAGGAGCCGACGTTCTTCGCGAAAAGGCGCAGATGCCAGTCGCCGAAGGCGAAGCAGACCGTGCTGCTGTAGGCCGAGCTGCCGGAGGGCAGGAGCAGCGAGTGGCTGTCGCGGCGGTCGCCGCTGACGTAGGCGGGCTCGTTGCCCGAGACCACCTTCGCGCCGCCGCTCGTGTACCAGCCCAGGCCCCCGTCCTCGAAGCCGCCGTTGAAGAGGCTCGCGTAGTTGGCGGAGTCGCCATACGCGGCAAAGGCTTTGGTCGCCGTTGGGTCGCAGTACGACGCGCTGCCGGTGCCCAGGAGCCCGGCCTTCGCGGTCGAGGTCACGGCGAGTGCCGCGACGATCAGCACGCCCAGTAGGACTTTCAATCCGTTCCTTGCCACAGATGCCGCCACGCCGTTCCTCCTCCGCAGTGATGTGCTCTCACTTTCGTCACGCCCAAAGGCGCTGCATCACCCGATAGGGGGCCTTCGCGTCGCGGTGGATCCCTCGGACGAGGGAATTGCCGGGAAACCCGCGTCAAGCGGCGCCTCGAGCGCGTCGATGTCTCTTTCCGATGTCTTCTGCGGCCACGAGCACACCTCGCTCCGTCCTTCTCGATCCCGAGGAGCAGCGCGTCATCGAAGAGCGCCGCGCCCGGCGCCTTCAGCGCCTCGCGCGCCGCGAGCTCTGGTCGCTGGTCGCCTTTACCGCGGCGTTCGTCGCCTGCGCGACAGCCGTGGCGCTGACCCTGCCTTCGGACCGTCACCCCGGCGCCGCGGCGGTTCTCGTTCTGGTCGTGGCCTATGCGGCCGCCTTTCGGCTCGACTTCGAGATCTCGAGCGGATCGGCCGTGCCGACCGTGCTGATCCTCGTTCCGATGCTCTTCGTGCTGCCGGTCGGCGCGGTGCCGCTCGCGGTGGCGGGCGGGAACCTTCTGGCGAGCACGCTCGAGCATGCGCGCGGCGCGCTGCACCTGGAGCGCGTGCTGCTCCGGGTGTTGAACGCGTCCTATGCCCTCGGTCCCGCGCTCGTGCTCGGCCTCGCCGGCGAGGCGGCCCCCGACCTACGGAGCTGGCCTCTCTACGTCGCAGCGATCCTGTCCGGGTTCGCGATCGATCTCGCGGTGACCGGTGTGCGCCAGTGGGTCGCCCTCGGCGTGCCGCCCAGGCTGCACCTGCGGGCGATGAGCGCCGTCTACGTGATCGACGCAGGGCTCGCTCCCGTCGGACTGGCGGTCGCGTTCGCCAGCGTCGACTCGGTGTGGGGCGTGCTGCTGGCGATGCCCCTGATTGCCCTGCTGTCGGTCTTCGCCCGCGAGCGACGGGTGCGGATCGACCACGAGCTCGAGCTCCGCGACGCGTACCGCGGCACCGCCTTCCTGCTCGGCGACGTGGTCGAAGCCGACGACGAGTACACCGGCGTGCACAGCCGCGACGTCGTCGAGCTGACCCAGAAGGTCGTCGACCAGCTCGGCCTGTCCTCGCGCGAGAAGCGGGACGCCGAGTTCGCGGCGCTGCTGCACGACGTCGGCAAGGTGCGCGTGCCGAACTCGATCATCAACAAGAACGGCCCGCTGAACGACGAGGAGCGCGCCGTGATGGAGCGGCACACGATCGAGGGCGAGCGGCTGTTGCTCCGCGTCGGCGGGCTACTCGGCGAGATCGGCCGCGTCGTCCGCTCCTGCCACGAGCGGTGGGACGGCAAGGGCTACCCGGACGGCCTGGCCGGCGAGCAGATCCCGCTGCTGGCGCGGATCGTCTCCTGCTGCGACGCCTACAACGCGATGACGAGCGACCGTTCGTACCGCAAGGCGCTGCCCGTCGAGCAGGCCACCGCGGAGCTGCGCGCGTGCAGCGGGACGCAGTTCGACCCGCAGGTGGTCGACGC
>JBIOZO010000058.1:0-2667 GCA_044871215.1 Gaiellaceae bacterium
GGACGAAGCGGCGCGAGTTGCGGACGATCAGGAACGTCAGGCCGAACGCGACGAACAGCAGCAGCATCGCCATCGCCGACGCGTAACCCATGTTGAAGTAGCGGAACCCCTGCTGGTAGAGCAGCACCGGGTAGAAGAGCGTCGAGCCCTCCGGATAGCCGAGCGCGTTCGCCGACTCGGCCGAGTAGGTCGCCGATCCGCCGGCGACGCTGGCCGCGACGTAGGCCTGGGTGAAGTACTGCAAGCCCTCGATCACTCCGATCACGACCGCGAACAGGATCACCGGGCTGATCGTCGGCAGCGTCACGTAGCGGAGACGCGAGAAGTAGCCGGCGCCGTCGAGCTCGGCGGACTCGTACAGGTGCCGCGGGACGTCGAGCACGGCGGCCAGGAAGATGATCATCGTGTTGCCGATCCCCCAGAGCGCGAGCAGCGTCAGCGACGGCTTCGCCCACTGCGGTGAGTCGAACCAGAGCGGGCCGTCGATCCCGAGCTTGCCGAGGATCGTGTTCACCGGGCCCGTTGCCGGGTTGAGCAGGTAGACGAAACCGAGCGTCGCGGCCACCGGCGGTGCTAGGGCCGGCAGGTAGAAGATCGTGCGGAACACGCCGACGCCCCTACGCGCGCGCGAGAGCATGATCGAGACGCCCAGCGCGAAGAAGACCTGCAGCGGCACCGCGATCGCGATGAACCAGAGGGTGTTGCGCACCGCCGGCCACACGGTCTGGTCGGTCGTGAAGAGGTAGCGATAGTTGGCGAGCCCGACCCAGTGCGGCGAGGAGAGCAGGTCGTAGTGCGTGAACGACAGGTACGCCGTCATCACCAGCGGATAGCCGAAGAAGACCGTGAACCCGACGATCCACGGGCTCATGAAGGCCGCGACGATGCCGCGACGGCGCCAGGCAGCCCGGCGCTTTGCCCGGGTGCGGTCGAGTAGGGGCGGCGCGGCGGCGGGCGCGCTCACCTCAGGGCGCCTGTCCCGCCTCGGCCTGCTTCAGCTGCGCGTCGATTTGCTTGTCCACGTTCGCGAGGCCGCCTTCCAGATCGCTTGCATGCCCGGCGAGGTACTTCGAGATGAAGCTCTGGAAGGTCTCCTGGTTCGCCGCGCCGATCCGCGTGATCGGGGTGGTGGTGGTGTTCGCGTCCCCGAAGACGCTGAGGAACGTCCGGAACTGCGGCAGCGGCGCGAGCGCGGGCGACTTGAGCGAGTCGATCGTGGTCGGCACGTTCTGGATCCCATTCGAGAGCTTCGCCAGCGCCCCGCTGTTGGTGCCGAGGTACTTGACGAGGAGCCACGCCTGGTCCTTGTGCTTCGACGTCTTCGGGATCCCGATGATGCTGCCGGTCACGTAACCCGCCCCGTAGAGGTCGGCCTTGTCGTCGGCGACCGGGAACGGGGCGGTGGCGTAGTCGAGCTCGGGGTGCTCGCGCTTGATGAAGGCCACGCGCCACTCGCCGTCCATGTGCATCGCAACTTTGCCCGTCTCGAAGGCATTCGATTCCGAGAACTCGTCACCGGCGCCGGCGTTGAAGCGGACGAGGTTGTCGTAGCCGTACCAGTCGATCAGGGCCTTCTGCCACTTGAGCTGCGCCTGCCAGGCGGGCGTGTTGAGCGCCGACTTGTCGCCGTCCATCCACGTCGCGCCCCACGAAGGCCCGAAGTGCGCGGGGACGTTCTCGTACCAGCTCGGGAAGGGGTTGAAGCCGACGACCTTCAGCTTCCCGCTCGAGTCGCGCTGCGTCAGCTTCTTCGCCATCGTCGTCAGCTGGGAGACCGTCTTCGGCGGCGTCTTGTAGCCGGCCTGCGCCAGGAGTTTCTTGTTGTAGTAGAGCCCGTAGGTGTCGGCCAGCATCGGGAGGGCGCAGCGCGTGCCTTCGAACTCGGTGTACTCGCGCGGCGCCTTGGGGAAGATCGACTCGTCCACGCCGTCACGGTCCATGTACGGGCCGAGGTCGACCCAGGCGCCGCTCGGACAGAACGCGCCGGTGTTGTCGGAACTGAAGGACTGCGCGACGTCGGGCGCGTTACCGCCTCGGATCGCGGCGACGATCTTGTCGTCGTTCGTCCCGCCGATCACCTTGACGTGGATGCCCGGGTGCGTCGCCTCGAAGTCCTGCACGACCGCCTTCAGGGTCTTCAGCTCGGGGTCGACGAACGGCGTCCACAGCGTGAGGTTCGCCGGGCCGGCGTTCGTGGTGCCGCTCGCAGAGCTCTTCGAGCCTCCTCCGCACGCGGTCACCGTGAAGGCCAGCGTCACCAGCAGCGTCGCGATCAGCACCCGAGTCATCCGGTTCCTCCCGATCTGGTAAGGGTTGTGAACGAGAGTCTTTCCTACGCGCCTAGAGGAAGTCAAGCCGCTAGGAGAAACCGTGGCGCTTGGTTAGGGTTATTGCCGATGAAGACGAAGGCCGTACCAGGACTACTGAAGCGAATCAACGAGCGGGAGGTGCTCGAGACGATCCGTGCCGGCGCGCCGATCTCGCGCGCGGAGATCTCCCGTCGGGCCGGGATCTCGAAGCCGACCGTTTCGCTCGCGCTCCAGTCGCTGCTCGCGTCCGGACTGGTCCGCGAGGCCGCGCGCGGGCCGGACGGCCCGGGCTACGGCGCGGTCTATTTCGAGCCGGTGGCCGAGGCGGCGCTCGTGCTCGGGCTCGACATCGGGGCGC
>JBIOZO010000059.1:0-15822 GCA_044871215.1 Gaiellaceae bacterium
CCGTCGTTCAGGCCGCTCGAGTTGCCGGCCGTGACCGTGCCGCCCTCGCGGAACGCCGGCTTGAGCGAGGCGAGCTTCTCGGCGGAGGTCTCCGGACGCGGATGCTCGTCCCGCGTCACCTCGCCGACCGCGACGAGCTCGTCGGCGAAACGGCCTTCGGCGTCGGCCGCGGCCCAGCGCCGCTGCGACTGCAGGCCGAAGGCGTCCTGCTCCTCGCGGCTTACGCCGTAGCGCTCGGCCACGTTCTCGCCGGTCTCGCCCATCGACTCGAGCGGGAACATCGCCTCGAGCCGCGGATTCGGGAAGCGCCAGCCGAGCGTCGTGTCCCAGGCAGTCTGGTCGCCACGCTGGAATGCCTTGTCGGGCTTTGCCATCACCAGCGGCGCGCGCGACATCGACTCGACGCCGCCTGCGACGAAGAGATCGCCGTCACCCGCTGCGACCGCGTGGCAAGCCCCGACGACCGCGGTGAGGCCAGAGGCGCAGAGACGGTTGACCGTCACGCCCGCGACCGATTCCGGCAGGCCCGCCAGCAGCGCCGCCATCCGAGCCACGTTGCGGTTGTCCTCGCCGGCCTGGTTGGCCGCGCCGAACCAGACGTCCTCGATCTCGCCTGCGGGCACGCCGGAACGCGAGACGGCCTCGCCGATCACGAGCGCCGCGAGGTCGTCCGGGCGCTCACCCGAGAGCGCACCGCCGTAGCGCCCGACAGGGGTTCGAACCGCTGAGAGGATGACGGCGCGGGGCACGCCGCCAGCCTATTTCACGCCCGCGGGGTCAGGTCGGTAGCCGGACGAGCAGCCCGGCGACCCCGTCGTAGACCCACAACGCGCCGGGCTCGGCGGCCAGGCCATTCACGAACAGCTGCCGCAGCGCCGGGACTCGCTCGGCGACCGCGCCGCCCGCGTCCACGCGCAGCAGCTCGCCGGTCACGGGGTCGCCACGGCGGGCTGCGGCCGGCGTGAAGACCGCCGTCCAGAGGCTCGAGCCGTCGGTCACCACGTCCATCGCAGCCGGGCCGACATCGACCGTTCCGAGCGCCGAGCCAGAGGGCGAGCGCCTGAGCAGGTCCAGCCCGCGACCGGTGATCCACAGCGAGCCGCCGAGCGCAGCGACCCGCTCGGCCGCGCTCGTGGCGGGCGGCGACAGCGGAGACACGATCCTGGTGACGCCGTTCGTCGCCGGATCGATCCGGTCGAGGGAGTTCTCGCGGTGGCTGACGAGCCAGAGGTAGGCGCCGTCAAAGGCGAGGCCGGACGGGCCATCGCCGACGGGAAGGCGCTCCGCCACGCTCAACCCGGCCGGGTCGATTCGGAGCAGGGAGCTGTCGGCGTCGTCGGCGACCCACACGGCGCCGCCCAGCGCCCAGAGGTAGACGCCGCTCGCGCCGAGGTCGGCATGCCCGGAGACGCGGTTGCCGGCCGGCGAGATGCGATAGACGGTCGACCCGTCTCGCGCCATCGCCCAGACGGCGCCTTCACCCGCCGCGATCGCCCAGGGCTCTTCCGGCAGCGCGATGCTCGCGACGACTCGCCCGCCGGTGACGCGCTCGACACGCCGACGCGGGGTGCACACGACCCACGCCGAGCCGAAGCCGAGCGCGAGGCCGTTCTGCGTGTACGGGATCGCCGCGCCGCCGCAGACGCGGACGGCGCTCGCGCCCGGCAGCGGCGAGACGGGCGGCGCGAGGGGCAGCACGCGCGCGGAGCGCAGGCGCACGGTTCTGGCGCCGATCCGCACCGCGAGCCTCCAGGTGCCTGCTCGCGGCAATCGCAGCACGACCCGGAAGCGACCGGGCGCAATGCGGGTCGAGCGGAAACGAAGAGCAGCGCCCGCTGAGGGCCGCGCGGTGACGACCGGAGCACGAGCCGGCGTGGGCCGAACGACGAGGCTCGCCCGCCAGGCGCTCCCAACGCGGAGCGGCGACGGCGGAGCCGAGAGCTGCGCGTGGGGAGCGCTCAGGGCGAGAGCCACGGAGAGGAGGGCGATCACGCCGCCAATGTAACACGGAAGTCGTACTACTTACTACGTGTCCCGCACTACTCTCTTGCTCGAGCTGCGGAGCGCGCGGTGCAGGTCGTCGAGCGCACGCTCGACCTCCGCCGGCGCGAGCTGCAGCTCGGCGCTCAGCTCGGTGGCGGCTTTGCGGAGCGGCGGCTCCACCGCCTCGAGCCGCGAGCGGCCCTCTGCGCTGAGCGTGACCAGGTAGGAGCGCTGATCGTCCGGGTTCGGCGAGCGCTCGACCTCGCCGCGCGCGTCGAGCCGCCGCAGCGCGTCGGCGAGTGTGGTCAGCGGCACGCCCAGCTCCGCCGCGAGGGCGGTCGGCGTGATCGGCTCGACGGTGGCGATCAGGCTGAGAAGCGCAAGCTGCTCACCGCTAACGCCCGCCGCCTGCAGGTGCCGGGCGACCACTCGCTCCGCCATGTGCGCCGCCGTCCAGAGCCGCAGGAAGACGGACGGCGAGGTGCCGCTCAGCCGACGAACTCGACCCGGACGGGATGGTCGTAGGTACCGAGGCCCTCGGCGCGGCGCATCAGTTCGCGCACCGCCTGCCGGCCCTCGTCCCCGTAGTCGCACGTCAGCTCGTTGACGTACATGCCGACGAAGCGGTCGGCCAGCGCTTCATCGAGGCCGCGGCCGAACTGGAGGGCGTACTCCATGGCCTCCTCGCGGTTGTCGAGACCGGCCTGGATCGAGTCGCGGAGCACCTCGGACAGCTCGAACAGGTTCTCGGTGCCGACGTCCCGGCGTGCGACGTTCGCGCCCAGCGGCAGCGGCAGCCCGGTCTCGAGCAGCCACCACTCGCCCAGATCGACCACCTTCTTCAGGCCTTCGGCCTCGTAGGTGAGCTGGCCCTCGTGAATCAGCAGGCCGGCGTCGGCGCTGCCGGACTTGACCTCGTCGAGGATCTGGTCGAACGGCACCGCGCGGTAGCGGAACTGGCCCATGCACATGCGCAGCACGAGGAACGCGGTGGTCAGCTCGCCCGGCACCGCGATCTCGACGTCGCGCGCGTCGGCGAGCGACATCTCGTCGCGCGCGACCACGATCGGGCCGTAGCCGGAGCCCATCGAGGCGCCGTGGGGCAGCAGCACATAGCTCTCCTGCACGAGCGGATAGGCGGCAAGCGAGATCGCGGATACCTCGAGCTTGCCGTCGATCGCCCAGGTGTTCAGCGTCTGGATGTCGCGCAGGACGTGCTCGAATTCGAACTGACGCGGGTCGACCTCGCCCGAGGCGAGGCCCCAGAACATGAACGCGTCGTCCGGGTCGGGACTGTGGCCGAGACGGATCAGCATCGAGCGCAGGAGGCTACCGCAATGGCGTCCTACACTTGACGGGTGGCGAAGCCGGCCCTGAGTGACTCGATCCAGGACTACCTCAAGGAGCTCTACCACCTGCAGACCGGCGACGGGCGCGTCTCGGTGACCGCGCTCGCCCGGGAGCAGAAGGTCTCACCCGCCTCGGCGAGCGCGATGGTCAAGAAGCTCGCCGCGCTCGAGCTCGTCGAGCACGCGCCGTACCGCGGCGTACGGCTGACGCCGGCCGGCGAGAAGATCGCCGTCGAGGTGATCCGCCACCACCGCCTGCTCGAGCTCTACCTGGCGCGGACTCTCGGGTTGCACGTGGACGACGTCCACGACGAGGCCGAGCGGCTCGAGCACGTGCTCTCGGAGGAGCTGGAGGCGAAGATCGACAGCGCGCTCGGCTACCCGACGCACGACCCGCACGGGGATCCCATCCCGAACGCCAAGCTCGAGTGGCCCAAGTGATCAGGTTCGACCGAAGAACCAGCGCTCGAGCGGGCCGAGCAGCTCCTCGCGCACGAACGGCTTGACCTTCTCTCCGCTGCCGTCCTGCTCGGAGACCACCGCGTCGTCCTCCAGCGTCTCGTTCGCCGCCACCAGCGCGTCGCTGAGCTCGAATCCCTGGAAGACGTAGTCGTCGGCCCGCGCCTCGGCGTTGCGCCGGTGCTGCGGGTTCACCGCCCGGCCGACCGCCCACGTCGCACCCGGAAGCCGCTCGATCCAGATCACGATCCGCTCGGGCTCGCCCCGGTCGTCCACGCCGTGCACCTCACGCTCGGCGAAGCGGGCGGCCGACGGCTTCTTCACGACCCGGACTCTAACGCCGCTAGCATCGCGGCCATGAGCAAGCTCACGGACTGGTTCCACAACCTGTTCGCCCGCTCGTCGCAGGAGGACCGGCTTTCCGCGTACGTGATCCGCGAGCACGGTCGTGGCCGCTCGCTCGCCGACGTGCTCGACGACCCGTACGTCAAGAACCGGGCGCAGCCGAACGAGATCGCGCGGCTGCTCGACCGGCCTGAGGTGATCCGCGCGCTCGGCGAGAGCGCGGTCGCCGAGGAGCAGCAGAAGCTGCCGAGCGACTAAAGCTCTCGGCCGAGGCCGCGCTCGCGCGCCTGCTCGACGAGGACGGCACCAACCGCCACGTCCCACGCGGCGAGGCCGTTCGACTTGAACACCACGATGTCATCGTCCGCCTGCCGGCCCGGCAGCTCACCGGCCACGACCTCCTGCAGCTCCTGTACCTCGAGCCAGTCCAGCACGCCGGCTTCGACCGGCTCGATCAGGTCTCCCGACTCGCGCTTCGCGTTCTCGATCGAGTCGCAGCAGACGAAGGCCGCCCGTTCGAGCACCACGTTGTCCAGCTCGCGCCGCCGCGGGTCGTTCGCCCCGACCGCGCACACCAGCGCGCCGGGCTGCAGCCACTCGCCGCGAAGCACTGGGTCGCGTGAGGTCGTGACCGTCACGACGACGTCCTGCGAGGCCGGGTCGCGGTGGCTCTCGCCCGGCTCCGCGCCGACCTCGCGGCAGAACTCGGCCAGCCGTTCCTCGCTCCGGCAATAGGCGACGACATGCTCGATCCGGGGCAGCGCCTCGCGGATCGCGGCCACCTGGCTGCGCGCCTGCCAGCCGCAGCCGATCACGCCGAGGGTCGACGCTCCCTCGCGCGCGAGGTGCCTGGCGGCGACGCCGCTCGCAGCGCCGGTGCGCAGCTGGCCGAGCTTGTCGGCCTCGATCACCGCGACGTTCTCGGTCGTCTCGGTGTCGAACAGGAGCACCACGAACCTCGCGCCCTCGCGGCCGGCCGCATACGTCTTCAGGCCGGCGACCCCGAGCTCGCGGTCGACCGCCCACATCACCGCGAGGAAGCCCTCCTCCCAGCGCGTCCGCTGCCGCGGCACATTCTCGATCTCGCCCGCCGCCAGCCGGCGGAAGCAGCCTTCGACGGCCTCGACCGCGGCGGCAGGGGTCAGCAGTTCCGCGACCTCGGCCTCGGTCAGGTAGAGCGGCACGGCGCGTCAGGCTACTGCTTCGGGATGAAGCTGATCTGGCCGCTCGTCTCGAGCACCGCCCAGCGCACCTTGTCGAGCGACTCGATCTGGCTCAGGCGCGCCTGCTCCTCAAGCTCGTGGCGGGTGAGGCGCTCGCGGTGAACGTTGCGCGTCAGCACCCTGCCGTCCTCGATCAAGACGATCGGCTCGCCGTCAAGCACCGTCCGCGCCCGCTTGAAGCGGAAGTTGAGGTACGAGACGAGAATCTGCATCAAAGCGATCGTCCCGGCCGCGAGCACCAAGCCGGTCACCGAGTAGTCGCTCTGCGTGACGCCCTGCTGCACCAGGTCGCCGAGCACGATCAGCATGATCAGGTCGAACGGCTCCAGCGACGAGAGCTCGCGCCGTCCGGCCACGCGCGTCAGGAAGAAGATGAAGGCGAAGGCGAAGGCTGCGCGGACGACTACGTCCACTAGGGCCAGATCCGTTGGTCGCGGGTCAAGGAGGTCACGGGCTGGTCGCCGTCCTTGAGCGCGACCTTCAGCTTCCGCGAGCCGATCGTGGTCGGATTGACCTGATAGTCCATGTAGAGCACGTATCTCGCGCCGGCCGCGATGTGGCCGAGCTCGAGCACCAGGTCGCCGTTGTCGCTCGCCTCATTCAGCGGCCCGGGCTCGATCGTGTTCACGGTCAGCCCGTCGATCCACGACCGGCTGAGCACGAGCGTCGCGTCCTTCAGGTCCTGCTTCGCGTCGATCGTGAACCGCGCCTGGTAGAGCAGCCCGCCGCGGACGGAGTCGGGCGAATTCACGCCCAGCGTCGCCGCCGGGGCCTCAGCGCGTTTCGTCGACGGATGCTGCCCGACGAAGCCGACGAGGGCGAGCAGCATGATCAGCGTCAGGAGGCCGACGAGTGCGCGCCGCACCCAGGGATGCCATTCGCGGCCGTGCAGGTCACGATGCCTGCTGAGGACGATGCCGTCGGGCTTGTCGGCCACGACCGCGGATTCGGTGAGGCTCGCGCTCTTCCTCTAGCTGTGGGCCCAGGCGACGAGCGCGGCTCCGACGGCGAGCACGGTGCCCCCGACAGCCAGCAGCGCCATCAGGACGCCGTTTCCGCTCGAGCCGTCAGAGGAGCTCGCGGCCGCCTGCGGAGCCGCCGCGCTCGTTGCGTAGACGTAGACGGTGCGGTCGCTGCCCAGCGGGTCGGGGTTCGCGAGGAAGCCCTGGAACTGGTCGGCGCGGACGAGCTCCATTCGGGTGTCGATCAGGCGCGTGAGCAACGCATCCGCGTCGAGGTGCCTCCGCGCGGCGGCGGCGACCCAGCTGGGCGCTCCGCCGGGCGGCGTGAGCCCCCGGACGACGCGGTCGGGCCGGGCCTCGAGCCGCAGGTGCGGCTCGCCGCCGCCGCCCGTGACCTCGACCCGCTGGGTCAGCGGCTGCTCGTCGCCGAGCACAAAGCGGAAGCGGACGATTCTCCCCTCGGGCCGCTCGGTGTTGATCGTCTCCTTCACCGCGGTTGGGAAGCGAAGCTCGCCCTCGACCCGGAGCGGCGCCGCGACCCGCGCCTTCTGCGGCCGTGTCGAGATCAAGCCCTCAATCGCCACGTAGGCCGGTCGCAGCCGCCGGTGCGCCAGCGAGTCGCGCCGCGTCCGGTCGAGCAGCGCGGCCAGCTCCGCCGGCTTCCCAATGCCCTGGAACGCGACCTCCGAGGTGCGGGTGACGTTCGACATGGTCAGCATGTAGCGGTCGCCGGCGCGTCGAGCCTGAAGGCGCAGCGGCAGGTAGGCACGCGCTGCGGCCGCCCGCAGCGTCGCGTCCGCGGCCAGCAGCCGCCGTTTGGACGCAAAGCCCGACCAGAGGATCTGCCCGCGACGCTGACCGGGCTCGGACTCGGAGCCGCGCCCTGCGCGAACGTCGAGAACGGGGGCGCTGACGACGATCAGGTAGTCGCCGGTGCCGGTCAGGTGCAGGCGCTGGAGAACCCTCACCGAAACGACGCGGCCGGCGGGGTCGACGCCGGCGCGCACGCGCTGGTCGGAGCTCGCGTGGATCCTGAAGGTGAGGTTCGCCGAGGGCGGTGCGCCCACCGTCTGGAGCGGCGGGCTGGGCGTCGGATACGGCGTCGGGCCGGGCAACAAGACCTGCTGCACGTCCGCGAGCGCGGCCGCCGGTGCGAGGAGCGCCCCGGCGGCGGCCGCGATCAGCGCTCGCCTCATTGCGAGCGCGTCTGCGGGATCAGCGGCAGCGTCGCCGAGAGCGGGTCGTCCGTGACCGGCGTGTACGTCATGTCGTGGAAGCGCGCGAAGTAGACGTCGTCGTCGACGACGCCCTCGTGGCTGTGCTCGTTGAAGCCGCGCTCGTCGCCATTCGCGCCCTGTGTGGTGACCTCGTTCAGCGCGTCGGTGAGCTTGTGTCGGTCGACCGAGGCGGCGCGGGTCGCCGCGGCCACGAGCACGTGGATGAAGTCGTACGAGTACATCGCGAGCTCCGGCGGCTGGACGACGGCCTGGCCCTGCGAGGTCTTCACGCCGACCTCGTCGGCGCCGTAACTCGTCTCGTACTGCGACTGGAAGTTCGTGAACGGCCCGGTCCCGACCTCGGCCGTCAGCCGGCCGCCGGCGAACGTCAGGCCATCGACCCACTCGGGATGGTCCGCGAGCTGCTGCCGGATGAACGGGTCCGACCCCGTCGGCGGCGTGTAGACCGGCACTTGCCAGCCGATGCTGCGGCTGGCCGAGAGCACCGACGCGATCGTCGGCGGTTGGCCCCACACGAGAAGCGCGGTCGCGCCGGAACGGCGGGCGCGCAGGACCTGCGGCGTCAGGTCCGTCTGGCCGGCCGGCAGGATCAGCTTCAGGGCGACTGCCTCCGGATTGCCCGAGAACGCGTGCGCGATGTCGGCGGCGCCCTCGCGGCCGTAGGCGCTGTCGTCCGAGAGCAGCCCGACCTTCAGCTTCTTCGGGATCAGGTACTCCGCGTAGCGGAAGGCGATCCCGTGGTTCGTCGGCGCGATTCGGAAGACGTTCGGGCGCTTCTGGGGATCGACGAGGCCGGTACCGCCGTCCTGCGTGATGCAGATCGAGACGCCGTCGCGCTGGGCGAGCTGCCACGTCGCGTCCACGCCAGTGCCGTCGGTGACGATCGTGACCGCGCCCGCCTCGACCGCCCGGCGGGTGTCCTGCACCGCCGTCCGCGCCGAGAGGTGGTTGTCGTAGAGCTTCACGTCGAGCAGGTAGCTCTTGTCGCCGACCCGAATGCCGCCGCCGCCGTTCAGGTTCGAGGCCGCGAGCTCGACCCCCTGGCGAATCGTTTGCGCGACATAGGGACTCCCGGTGACCGGGACGTCGACCGCGATCACGAGCTGGCCGGCTGCGCCACTCGACGACTTGCCCCCACACCCCGCCCCGAGCAGCGCCAGACCGGCAAGGAGGAACGCGAGCCGGCGCACGGCCGGGAGCCTACAGTCGGGCCGTGCCCAGGTATGCCTGCTTGACCACACCGCTGGCGGCCACCTCGGCGACCGAGCCCTCGGCTACCACCGCGCCCGCGCCGAGAACCAGCACGCGGTCGGCGATCCGCCGCACGAGCCGCAGGTTGTGCTCCACGACGAGCACGGCGATGCCGCGCTCGCGGATGCGCTCGATCGCGCCGGCGAGCGCCTCGAGGTCGTCCGCGCCGGCGCCGGCGGCGAGCTCGTCGACGAGTAGGACCTGCGGTTCGCTCGCGAGCGCGGCAGCGAGTGCAACGAGGCGCCGTTGCGAACTCGTCAGCTCGGGCGTCGCCACGTCGGCGGCCTCCGTCAGCCCGACCAGCGCGAGGGCCTCGAGCGCCGGGATCTCCGAAGACCGCAGCTCCCGGCGCACGGCCGGCGTCGAGAGCGCCGTGCGCAGCAGTCCGCCGTGGTGGCGCCGGACCGCGCGGCCCACCAGCACGTCGTCGAGCGCGGTCAACTCGGGAAACGACGTGGTGTTCTGAAGCGTGCGCGCGATGCCGAGCCGCACGCGGTCCGAGGTCGAAGCGGTGGTCACGTCGGTGCCGCCGAGCGAGATCACGCCTGCGTCGGGCGCCTCGGCGCCGGCGATCAGGCGCAGCGCCGTCGTCTTGCCCGAGCCGTTCGGACCGATCAGCGCGGTTGTCTCGCCGCGCCGCAACTCGAGCGAGAAATCGTCGACGGCGATCACGCCGCCATACGCCTTGCGCAGGTTGCGGGCTTGCAGCACGGGCTCGGTCGCGCGGGGTGCGGCCGGCGGCGGCGCCGCTGACGCGCGCTTCGGGGACGTCTCGGTCCGGAGCCGGCGGAGCGCCCAAGGCAGCAGGCCCTGGCCGCCGAAGGCGAGCACGAAGACGAGCAGCAGCGCCGCGACCGCGGCATCGAACCGCTCGAGCGGCAGCTGCAGCGCGCGTGCCAGGGGCCCGGACGCGAGGCTGAGCAGGCCGAGCACGATCACGCCGACCGCCGGGCCCAGCGTCGCCGCCGCGCCGCCGAGCAGCACGGCGACCAGTAGCTTGAACGAGAGAAACGGGTCGTAGCTCACCGGGTCGGCGACGGCCTGCAGCTGCACCGACAACCCGCCGGCGAGCCCCGCGATCGCCGCGGTCGCGGCAAACGCGCCGAGCCGTCGCCACGCGAGCCGCACGCCCAGCGAAGTCGCCAGCGCCGGCGCCTGGCGAAGCGCCGAGAGCTCCAGCCCGGGAGCCCCGCTTCGGACGGCCACAACGGCGAGCGCCGTCAGGGCGGTCAGTGCCAGGGCGACCTCGAAGTGCACGGTCGGCGTCGGGTCGAGCCCCAGCAATGAGCGGGCCGGCAGGATCAACCCCTGCGAGCCGCCCGAGATCGACGGAAACGCGAGCAGGAAGAGCCAGACGAGCCAGGCGAGCAGCCACGTGCTCACGGCGACGAAGGCGCGGCGCAGCCGCACCACTCCGCCGCAGAGAACGCCTGCTGCGAGCGCCCCAGCCGTGCCCGCGAGCACCGCCGGCTCGAGCGGCCAACCGGTGCGGACGAGCAGCGCCGAGGTGAAGGCGCCGATCGCCATGAAGGCGCCCGTCCCCAGCGACGGCAGCCCTGCCGGCCCGACCGTCAGCCCGAGGGCCGTCGCAGCCAGCGCGAGGTAGGCGGTCTCGGCCAGCGAGTCGACGTGCACGCCCGGGAGCGAAAGGAACGGGATCACCGCTGCCACTACGAGCGCGCCGAGCGAGAGCCACGCAATCGTGCTCCACCGCGCGCTTGCCTCCTCGGCGGCGCGGCGCAGCTCGACCGCGGTCTGCTCGAGCACGCTCACTCCCGGTCCTCGAGCGCCTCGGGCGAGGGCCGTAGCGAGATCAGCAGCAGCACGAACGCGAGCGGGAGTACTTCGCGGTACGAAGGCCCGAGCTGCCAGCCGCCGAGGTGGACGTTCGCGATAGCGGCCTCGACCACCCCAAGCACGAGCCCGGCCGCAAAGGCCTGGAGCGGCGGGCCGAAGCGGACGGCGAGCGCAGCGACGAGGCCTTTCAGCCCGAGCAGCGTGCCGGTGTTGGCGCTGACGGCCTCGCCGGGCGCCGCGGCGACGGCGGCCAGCATCGCGAGCGCGCCGACAAGGGCGAACGCCAGCGTCACGAGCAGCTCGACCGGCACGCCCACCACGCGCGCGCCCTCGCGGTCGTCCGCTACCGCGCGCAGCGCGCGGCCATGGCGTGTGTGCTCGAGAAACCAGTTGGAGCCGAACGCCAGCGCGATCGCGAGGCCCGCCACGAAGAACGCGCGTGCCTGCACCTGAGCGCCGCCGAGGTGGACGTAGCCCGCAGTGCCGACACGATGAAAGGGGAGTGGGTCCGGGAAGACGTAGCTCGAGCGCTGGAACACGGCCCCGATCAGTGCGCGGATCGCGAAGGCGACGGCGGCAGTCCCCGCGACCCAGCCGATGGTCGAACCGCGGCTCAGGTACGGCTGCACCAGCCCGACGTAGGTCCCCGCGCCGGCGAGGGTGCAGACGGCGAGCCCGACGATGATCGCGACGAGGAACCGTGGCTCGTGCGCACCCGACTGGCTCACCGGCGAAGTGCCCGCAAGGACGAGAAGCGTCGCGAAGATCCCGAGCCCGACCAGGTCGCCGAAGGCGAAGTGAACGATCCCGGTCAGCCGGTAGATCAGGGAATAGCCGGCCGCGAAGAGCCCGTAGACCCCGCCCGCGGCGAGGCCCGAGACGATGACCTGCAGCGTGATCGTCACGGGCGGAAGCTTCTACCAGGGCGCCGGCTCGCGCGTGACGCCGCGCTTGTTGCACCAATCGGCCGGGGCCATAATTCGCCGACGGAACAGAGTGCGACGGCATTCGAGCTCATCGGCAGGCGCGAGGAACTCCTGGTGCTTGAGGGGTTCTTGCGGGCTGTTCCGGACGGAGGGCAGGCCTCGCTGCTCGAGGGCGACGCGGGAATCGGCAAGACCGCGCTCTGGCAGGACGCCAATCGCCGGGCACGCGAGCTCGGCCTGCGTGTCCTGACCTCCCGCTCGGCCGGTTCCGAGACGCAGATCGCCTTCGCAACCCTCGGCGACGTGCTAGCGCCCGTCCTCGAGGAGGCGCTGCCGCAGCTCGCGCCGGTGCAACGGCGGGCGCTCGAGACCGCGCTGCTGCTGCGAGAGCCGGACGGCCCGCCCCCGGAGCTGCGCCTGCTCGGGGTCGCGCTCCTCTCCATCGTGCGTGCCCTGGCCCGGGAGGGGCCCCTGCTGCTCAGCTTCGACGACGTGCAATGGATCGACGCGAGCTCGGCAGACGTGCTCAGGTTCGTGCTCCGGCGCCTTGAGGACGAGCCGGTCGGTGTTCTCGCGACCGTGCGCGGGAGGCCGGTCGAGGTGCCGCTCGAGCTCGACCGGGCGTTCGACAGCTTCCGTCGGCTCGGGGTCGACCCGCTGTCGGTCGGTGCCGTCCACCGGCTCCTCTGGAGCCGGCTCGCGCTCAATCTGCCGCGGCCCGAGCTGATGCGCGTACACGAGATCACGGGCGGAAACCCGTTCTTCGCGCTGGAGCTGGGCCGTGCGATCGCGAGGGGCGGGATCCGGATGGACGGCGCGAACCTGGTGCTCCCGGAAAGTCTGAGCTCGCTCGTCAAGGAGCGGTTGCGCGCGTTGCCGACGCCCGTGCTCGACACCCTCGCTGCGGTCGCGGCTGTCGCGGCTCCCTCTGTCATGTTGCTCGAACCGCTGGCACCTGCGCTCGTCGAGCACATCGAGCTGGCCGAGCGACAAGGCGTGGTCGAGCTCGACGGCGACCGGATCCATTTCACGCACCCGCTGCTCGCGCCCGCTTGCTACGCGGCGATGCCCCTCCATCGCAGGCGCCGGCTGCATCGCCGCCTCGCGGAGCTCGACCTCGACCTCGAGGAGCAGGCCCGCCACCTTGCCGTCGCAACGACCGCTCCCGACGAGCAGATCGCGGCGGCACTCGACGCCGCCGCAACCCACGCGCGATCGCGGGGCGCCGCGCAGGCCGCGGCAGAGCTCGCGGAGCGAGCGGTGGCGCTTACTCCGGTGGACTCGGTCGAAGCCATCAACCGCCGGCGCACGACCGCCGCTGAGCATTGTCGGTACGCCGGCGACCTGGAGAAGGCGACCGCTCTGCTCGAGGAAGTGGTCGACTCCTCTCAGTCAGGTCCCGTCCGAGCCGAAGCCCTGACGCAACTCGCCGGCGCGCGCGGGATGACCGAGGGCTTCCCCGTCACCAGGAAACTGCTGAGGGACGCCCTCTCCGAGCCGGGACTCGAGCCCCGCCAGCAGGTGAACATCCTCTGCGAGCTCGCGTGGCTGGCCGAACTCGACGGCGACAATCGAGAGGGCGCTCGCCATGCCGACGAGGGCCTCGCGCTCGCCGAGCAGCTCGCCGATCCCGGGACGCTTGCGATTGCCCTCGCCGCGGTCGCCCAGAACAGGTTTGCGCGCACCGGCGTCATACGGCACGACCTGCTCGACCGTGCGCTCGAGCTCGAGGAGGCCCTAGAAGGTGACGGCTACGCGAGCGGGCGGTGGGCGACGTGGACCTGGCACGCCGGCTTGCCGGTGCGCCTCTCGCCCGCGCGCGTGACGTCGGCGCTCCTGCTGGGCCGCTCCGACCGCCACGGCGAGTCGCGCGCGTTGTGGCGGGCGCTGAGCGACGACGCCAGAGAGCGGGCAGACCCGGACCTGGTGCGGTGCCTCTTCCACTGGGCCCAGACCGAGATGACCGCCGGCGCCTGGAACGCCGCTGCGGAGCTATGCACCGAGGCAATCGAGCTCACCCGCCAGATCGGGCTGGAGGTCTTCGAGCTGCTCTGCCGCTCGATCCTCGCGGAGATCGACGCCTACAGAGGTGAAAGCGAGAAGGCCCGGAGCGCGGTGCCCGAACTGCTTCCCGCTATCGATGCCGGCAGATTCCGCTGGGGCGCGTTCCGCCTGCGGATCGCCCTCGCCGTGCTCGAGCTGTCCCACGAGGATCCTGAGGGGAGCTGGCGACCGGTCGCCGGGCTGTTCCGCAACGTCGAGGAGCTGGACGGCTACCTGGCCCAGCTCGCAGGCTCGGCTGCGATCGAGGCGCTGATCGGGACGGGCGACCTCGCCGAGGCCGACGGGCTGCTCGACCAGATCGATCGACGCGCAGCCGCGGGTGACGTGCCTCTTCGGCCCCTCGTCCTCCGCAATCGCGGGCTTCTGCTCGCGGCGCGGGGCGACCACGAGGGCGCGATTCAGTCGCTCGAGTCGGCGGCGCAAGCGCCTGAGCCGCCGCAAGGGGTCAACCCGTTCGAGCTCGCAAGGACGCTCCTCGCGGTCGGGGAGGTGCAGCGCCGCGCCCGCCACAAGCGCGTCGCGCGCGAGACCTTGGAGCGCGCCGGCGGGATCTTCGAGCGGCTGGGCGCACGGGTCTGGTCGGAGAGGGCGCGCTCGGAGGTGCGGCGCATCGGCGGGCGCACCGCAGCGCGCGGCGAGTTGTCGGAGACGGAGCGAAGGATCGCCGAGCTCGTCGTCGCCGGCCGCAGGAACCGCGAAGTCGCGGCCGAGCTCAGCCTGAGCCCGAACACGGTCGCGTGGAACCTCTCCAAGATCTACCGCAAGCTCGGCGTCAGCTCGCGCACCGAACTCGCGGCCCATATGGCCGCAACGGCGCGCAGGTAAATCCACAGATTCGTGCGGTTGTTCGGCGTGCTGCGGGCCGCGATCGTGGAGCGCGATGCCGACGTACCTCGTAGAGCGCTACCTGCCGGGACGCGATCGCGCCTGGCTGGACGCGGCACTCGCACGGCTCCGTAGCGCCAGCGGCGAGGCCTCCTACCTGGGCTCGACGTACGTCCCGACCGACGACTCCTGCTTCTGCCGCTTCGAAGCGGAAACGCCGGACGACGTCAGGGACGCCAACGAGCTCGCAGAAGTCCCGTTCGCGCGCATCGTCGCCGTCGAGGAGATCGGCGCGGAGGTACTACGACCTACCGAGAAGGGAGACGCGTCATGAAGCGCGCTTTTGCTTTCGCACTGGCAGTCGGGGTCGCCGGGTTCCTGGCAACGGTCGGCTCCGCCACACCGCGTAGCGGGGCACTCCAGGTGACGAAGGAGTGCTCGCACTACACCGCTGCCGCCGGCTCGTACTGCACCATCACGACCTCGAACATCAACACGATCACGCCCGGCTCGAGGGTCGTCTACGCGTCGGGGGCCAATTTCCTCACCGGTGTGCTGGACAGCGACCTCGTCATCGACGGGCCGGGGAACAACAACGCGTACGGGCATGTCGTCCTCAGCCTCGCGACGTTCACGGGCACGGTCCGGTTCTCGGGCGGCACCGGCGAGTTCAGCCACTTCCACGCCGGGCCGCTGGCGGTCGCATGCCCGGCGTATCCGGTCTGTTCCTGGGACGGGCCGTACAGCTTCCAGGCCCGCCGAGGATGAGAGCCCTCATGAGGATCGGGACGGTCGCCGCCCTCGCAGTTCTCATCGCCGCTCCGGCGACTGCGCACGCGGGTGCCGTCGGCAGCGACGAGCCCTACAAGGCGACGCTGACCGGCAGCGCAACACTGAACCTCCAGACTGGCGAGGTGCACGCGATCGCAACCGGGACGGCGACCCATCTGGGCCGGTGGACGCTCGACGAGTACGGCCTCGCGATCCCGACAGGCCCTTCGACCTTCGCCCACTCCAACACCTACGTGATCACCGCTGCCGACGGCAGCGAGCTCCTCGGCGTGATCAGCGGCGGAGGAAGCACGGCGGACGGCATTCACTTCAGCTTTGTCGTGGAGGGCCACTCGACGAGCGGCACCGGGCGCTTCGCCCTCGCGAGCCTCACGCAGCATGCCGTCATCCAGCTGACGGTGGAAAGCGTTGCTGGCGCGACGATCGCCGGGCCCGCACGCGGAACGGTCGTCGGAACGTTCAGCCAATAGTCAGGCGGGGAGGGGAAGGAGAAGGCCCGCCGTCCGCGGGCCTTCTCCGTTCGGACCCTGACTGGCATGAGCCCATGCGCCCGGCAAGATTCGAACTTGCGACCTCTGCCTCCGCAGGGCAGCGCTCTATCCCCTGAG
>JBIOZO010000060.1:0-4434 GCA_044871215.1 Gaiellaceae bacterium
AGGAAGAACACCTTGTCGCGGCCGAGGTCGTGCCGGACCTGGCGGGCGGCCTCGAGGAAGGGCAGCGACTCGATGTCGCCGACCGTTCCGCCGATCTCCGAGATGACGACGTCGGTGTCACTGGCGGCTGCGACCCGGCGGATCCGGTCCTTGATCTCGTTCGTGATGTGCGGGATCACCTGTACGGTCGAGCCGAGGTACTCGCCCTTGCGCTCCTTGCGGATCACGCGGTCCCAGACCGCGCCGGCGGTGTGGTTCGAGTTCCGCGAGAGGTTCTCGTCGATGAAGCGCTCGTAGTGCCCGATGTCGAGGTCGGTCTCCGCGCCGTCCTCGGTGACGAAGACCTCGCCGTGCTGGAAGGGGCTCATCGTGCCCGGATCGACGTTGATGTAGGGGTCGAACTTTTGCACCTGCACCTTCAGCCCGCGTGCCTTCAGCAGGCGGCCGAGCGAGGCGGCGGTGATGCCCTTGCCGAGCGAGGAGACGACGCCGCCGGTGACGAAGACGTACTTCGGCGGGCGCCGCGCCACTAGACGCGCCCCATCCGGTCGAGGCGGGAGAGGACGGGCGTGTGCTCGATCAGGCTGCCGAGCGAGCGCGCTTCGCCCGCGGCGGTGAGGCCGGCGAGCGCTGCAATCGCAAAGAACTGACCCCTGGCCGTGAGCTTGCCCACGGAACCGAAACCTAGCACGGCCCCCAGCGCGTTCGCCCCGGCGTCTCCCAGCATCGTCATCTCGCGGAGATCGTAGGGAGCGAGCAGGACGGCCATTGGCAGGTAGCGCTTCGCCGGGCCGCGGACAACGAGCGCGCCGGCGGCGAAGGCCTTCAGCGCGCGGCCCGGGCGGGTGTCGAGCTGGTTCAAAGCGTTCGCCGAGAGTGCGACGAGCGCCGCCTTGCGCCACGAGCGCGTCGTGGCCAGCGCGACCAGCGGAATGCCGACGGCCTTCGCGACGCCGGTGGTCGAGCCCTTCGCGAGATGGGCGCGGAAGCCGCGCTCGGGGCCGCTCCAGAGGTCGTCCGCGAAGCCGAGCAGCGTGACCGCGGCGACCCCGATCCGCGTCCGGGCCGATGTCTTCCCGCCGCCGAGAGCGACGAGGGCGCCGACGAGCGGCAGGCGCAGGCCGCGATGGTTCACGGCGGTGGGCCCGCACGCGAGGACGGCGTCCACCAGCTGGCGGCCACGGTGCGCGAAGCCGCCTGCGTCGCGCCCAGTCGCGCGATGGCGCAGCGGGAGCTCTCGCTCCGCCACGCGCAATCCGGCGCGCACGGCGTCGATCGTCATCCGCACCTCGCAGCCGAAGCCGGGCGCGAGGGGGAAGCACGCGGCACGGGCAGTCGGCGAGAGCGCGCGCTGGCCCGAAAGCGGCTCGCGTGCCTCGAAGCCGCTCAACGTCCTGACGAGCATCCGCGCAGACCGCTTGGCGAGCCCGAACCCGCCGCCGCGGCGTTCGGTGAACGCCGCGATCGCGAGGTCGGCGCCGTCTTCCAGCAGCGGGGTGAGATCGCCCTCCAGGTCGGCATCGCAGAGCAGCAGCGCACCGGGCGGCGCCTCGCGCTCGGCGAGCGTCAGCGCCTGTCCTTTCCCGAGCCGCGGCGAGCGGACGACGCGAGCCCCCGCGCGGCGGGCAGCGGCGGGAGTCGAGTCGCGCGAGCCGTCGTCGGCGACGACGATCTCAGCGTCCGGGAAGGCGCGACGCAGTGCCTCGACTGTCGTCCCGATTCGCTCCTCCTCGTCCCGTGCCGCGATCAGGACGACGAGGGGCTCACCCACTTGCGGCAGCCTGGGTCGTCGGCAGCGGCGGCAACGCGCCGTCGCCGGCGCTGTCCTTGACCCCGTACTGCCCCGGCGAAGCCCCGCCGAGGAGGAGCACGAGCGCGAGCCGCCCGACGCGGGTGTCGACGTCGTCGACGGTCGAGAGCCCGGCCTCGTGGAAGATGTCGATCGCGGAATGCGGGTCGTCGGTCTGCTCGACGCCGACGGCCGGAGCCGGCGTCGATGCGAGCCCTCCGTAGAGCCCGCGCAGGAAGGTGGAGGCTGGCTTCTTCTGCGGCGGCGCGGTGCGAATGACTACGACGCCGTCAGCAGGAAGCTGCGTGCCGCCGTCGCGGTGCTCGACCAGCTGATCCGTCAGCGAGTTCCAGAGCGGTGTGTCGCCGCCCTGCACGAGCTCGAGGCCGAGCGCGCGGCCGAGCGCCTCGAGGTTCTTCCGGCCGCGCAGCCCTTCGGCAGCCGGCTGGTTCTTCAAGGCGGTCTCGACGCGCCGCAGGTCGATCGGGATCGTCAGCGACCGCAGCCGGAGCTGCTCGGCGCCGGCGTCGGTGAGCGCGCCGTCGACCGACTGGCCCGTGCTGCCCTTGTCGGAGCCGACGTACACGACCGCGATCTGCTTGCCCTTGAGCTTGTTCCGCACGAGCGCCGGATAGGTCTCGTTGATGAAGGTCTGCGCGGCCTGACGCTCATGCGAGAGGTCCGCCGACTGCGTGGCCTGGTTGTCGAGCCGGTGCTGCAGGCTCGCGACCTGGTCCTGCAGGAACTTCGTCTTCGCGCTGTCGACGAGGCCGCGGTCGGAGATGCCGACGCCGACCAGGATCCCGATGATCAGCGCCAGGAAGACGGCCGCGAGCGACGCGACGTGGTAACGGAGGTCGAACATCTCTGCCTCAGAGCTCCGCGGCAGTCTGGCACAGCGCGTAGAGCCGGTTGAGCGCCGTTCGCGGGAACGAGCGGCGGAGTCCGACCATGAACGGACCGCTGACGGTCAGCTCCGCGTTCGTGTGGTGATTGCCGGCGTCCGAGAGTCTGATCTCGACGTCCAGCCGCTCCGTCGTCATGTGCCACGTGACGCGGTACGGGGGCTCTACGTCCAGCACCATCAGAGTCGACTCGGAGCCCGGCCGGCGCAGCAACCCCGGCCGCATCGGCGCGTGCAGCTTCCACCGCGCCGCCGGCGCGAGGCCGCGGCGATCCGGAGTGACGGCGCCGACGCCCGGCCACCAGTCCGAGAGGTGGCGCGGCTCGGCGAGGAAGAGCCACACGTCCTCCAGCGGCGCGAGCAGCTCCTTGCGGGCGGTGTATGTCGGCACGGGGGCGCAAGTGTTGCTGTTTCGGCACGTTGCGGCGTGACACCCGTGCGCCATTCCGCGCTACGGTCGCCTCGGGGAGGAGGTCAGGGGTTCCTGCGGCGGGACATGTCCGTTTCGGGCGCGGGTGGGTCTTCCAGCGGCGGGACTAGCCGAGCCCGAGCACGTCGCGGATGCGCTGGCTGAGCAGGCCGATGAAGTGCCGCAGGCCGGGTGAGGCGACGATCGCCACGACAACCGCGCCGAGGCCCGCCGCCGCGAACAGGATCAGCGGCCAGAGGCCGACCTGGCGGCTGACGAGGCGCGAGACACCCTTCGCGTCGATCAAGATCTCCCCCACCTTCAGCCGCGTCACGAACGTCGACGACATCCCTGCGCGATCGCGCTCGAGAAACTCGGTCAGGTTGAAGTGCGTCCCGACGGCGACGATCAGCTCCGCGCCCTTCTCGAAGGCGAGCAGCAGCGCGATGTCCTCGCTGATTCCGGGCGCCGAGACCGATGAGTACCGCAACCCGAGCCGCTCGAGGCGCGCGGCGCCCGGTGCGTCCCCGTCGCGGTAGGCATGCACGACCAGCTCGGCACCGCAGCCCAGCGCCCCGTCGGAGACCGAATCCATGTCGCCGACGATCACGTGCGGCTTCATCCCACCCGCGAGCAGCGCGTCGGCACCGCCGTCGACCCCGATCAGCACCGGCTTGAAGTCGCGCACGTACGGCCGGACGATCGCGAGGTCGCGCTTGTAGCCGGGTCCGCGCGCGACGACCAGCGCGTGCCGCTCGCGAAAACGTGTCTCGAGCGGCGGGAACTCGACGCCCTCGGTCAGCAGCCGACCCTCGTCGCGCAGGTAGCGGAGCGTGTTCTCGGCGAACCCCTCGAGCGCCTCGGTCACGCGGCCCTGCTGCTCGGCGAGTGCCCGCGCAAGCTCCTCGACGCCCAAGGAGCGGCCGTTGGCGACGCAAGTCCCATTGCGGAAGACGCTCGCGCCGCGAACGCTCACGTCGTCGCCGTCGCTGAGCTCGTCGAAGAGGGGTGCGCCGGGGGCGTCGATCAGGCGCACGCCCCCGCGGACGAGCAGGAGGGGCCCCGGGTTCGGGAAGCGGCCGCTCTGGGAGCGGGAAACGTTCACGACGACGCGGACCCCGGACTCGAGCAGCTCCTCGGCCGAGACGCGGTCGATGTCCTGGTGGTCGATGACCGCCACGTCGTCCGGGCCGAGCCGGGAGACGAGGTTCTTCGTCCGGCGCCCCAGTCGGGCGCGGCCGGTGAACTCGACGAAGCTCATCGCTCCTGCTGCACGGCGGCGATGAACTGCTCGCCACCGAGCATGCGGCGGAGCTCGTCCCGCCGATCGTC
>JBIOZO010000061.1:0-2603 GCA_044871215.1 Gaiellaceae bacterium
GGGCTCTCGTTCGCGCGCAGCCTCGGCCGCCGCGGCGTCCGCGTGACCGGGATCACCATGCACCCGCACGAGTTCGGCGCGCGTTCGCGGTACCTCGCCGAGGTCGGGCGCGCCCAGGGCGACGACGCAGTGCTGAAGGCGCTCCGCGCTGCCGCTCAGGGTGACGTCAAGCCGGTGCTGCTGCCCGAGCGCGACGACCACGTCGAGCTCGTGCTGCGCCACTGGGACGAACTGAACGAGCTCTTCGAGTTGCCGATGCCGGACAACCCCGACGTCGCAAGGCGGCTGCGGCACAAGGCCACGCTCCCGGCAGAGGCCGAGCGCGCGGGGCTGGAGGCGCCGCGCACGGTCGACGCCGACTCGATCGAGACCCTGCGCAACCTCGACCTGCGTCCCCCGTACCTGCTCAAGCCGGTCGAGGGCCAGCACTTCGCGGGTTCCTTCGGCGAGAAGGTGCTCGTCGCGCAGACACAGGACATGCTGGTCGCCGAGTGGAAGCGCGCGAAGGAGCGCGGCTTCGAGACGGTCGTTCAGGAGCTCGTGCCCGATTCGGAGGAGCAGATCTGGTCGCTCTTCACCTACATCGGGCGCGGCGGCCGGCCGCTCGCGAACGTGACGGGGGTGAAGGTTCGCCAGGGCCCGCTCCACTTCGGCACGAGCGCCGTCTTCCGCACGACGCCGCAGCCGCGGGTGCGCGAGCTCGGCCTGCGCCTGCTCGAGAGCGCGGGCTACAAGGGCTTCGCGCAGGTCGAGTTCGCCTACGACCGGCGTGACGGCGACTTCAAGCTGCTGGAGGTGAACACCCGCGTCCCGATGTGGGCCGGCGTCGCGATGACCCCGCGGTTCGACATCGCCCGCGTCGCCTACGACGACCTGCTCGGGCAAGAACCGGAGCCGGTCGACCTGCAGGAAGAGCTGTGGTGGGCGTTCTTCGCCAAGGACCTCGCCGTGTCGGTGCAGATGGCGAAGGAGCGGACGCTCACGCCGGCGGCGTGGGCCCGGCCGTACCTGCAGCGCAAGAAGGTGCGGGGTGTGTTCGCGGCCGACGACCCGCTGCCCGCGCTCGGCGTCTTCACCTACGCGCGTTCGAAGCTCGCATGAAGATCGCGCTGTTCGACCCGCCGAGCTTCACGGCTCCCTACGACCACGCGCTCGCTGCGGCGCTCGCACGTCGCGGCCACGATGTGACGCTGCTCACCTCGCCGTTCACGCACGGCGAGGCGCCGGCGCCGGACGGCTACGCGCGCGAGGAGATCTTCCTGCCCGTGTCGTCTCGCCTCGTGCGCCGTTCGCCCCGCTCGAAGCTGCGGCTGCCGCTGAAGGGCGCGGAGTACGTGCCCAGCGCGGCGCGGCTCCTGCGGCGGGCGGGCAAGCTCGAGCCCGACGTCGCGCACGTGCAGTGGCTGGCGATCCCGCGCTACGACCTGCACTGGCTGCGGCGGCTACGGCGGCCGACGGTGCTGACGGCGCACGACGTGCTGCCGCGGCGCGAGGAGAACATGGCGGCCTGGATGGAGGCGCTGACCCTCGTCGACCGCGTCGTCGTGCAGTCGCAGCGGGCGCTCGACGAGCTTGCCCGCCGAGGCGTCGCGCGCGAGCGGCTCGTGCGGATCCAGCACCCCGTTTTTGAGAGTGGTGTCGAGGCCGGGCCACCAAGCGGCCGGACGATCCTCTGCTTCGGCCTGATCCGCGAGTACAAGGGGCTTGACGTGCTCCTGCGCGCGCTGGTCGACGTCCCCGACGCGCGTCTCGTCGTCGCCGGCGATCCGCTGGATCCGGTCGAGCCGCTGCAACGGCTCGCCGCTCAGCTCGGGGTCGCGGAGCGGGTCGACTGGCGGCTCGGCTTCCTGCCCGACGAGGCGATCGCGCCGCTGATGGCCGAAGCTACCCTCGTGGCCTTGCCGTACCGCAAGATCGACAGCTCCGGCGTGCTCGCGACCGCGCTCGGGCACGGGCGCCCCGCGGTGGTGACCGACATCGGCGGCTTGCCCGACGCGATCGCCGAGCACGGCGCCGGCCGGGTCGTCCCGCCGGACGACGCGCCGGCGCTTGCCGCGGCGATCCGCGAGCTACTCGGGCCCGCCGCGCTCGCCGCCGCGTTCGAGGGCGCGCAGGCCGCCCGCCGCGCGCTGACCTGGGACGCGGCCGCCGAGCAGCACGAGGCCATGTACGAGGAGATCCGCAGATGAGGGCGGTCAAGGGCGCGCTCGACCGGCTGCTCGCCGCGATCGGCCTGCTGCTGCTGTCGCCGGTCTTCGCCGGGCTCGCGCTCTGGATCGTGCTCGAGTCGGGGCGACCGGTGATCTTCCGCCAGCAGCGCGCCGGCAAGGAGGGCGTCCCGTTTTCGATGCTGAAGTTCCGGACGATGGTCGCGAACGCAGTCGAGCTCGGCCGCGAGCTTCAGCTCAGCGACGACCCGTTCGGTCTGCTCCCGAACGACCCGCGGATCACGCGCAGCGGTCGTTTCCTGCGGCGGACGAGCCTCGACGAGCTGCCACAGCTCTGGAACGTCCTGCGCGGCCAGATGAGCCTCGTCGGCCCGCGTCCGGATCTCGTCGAGCAGGTCGCCAACTACGACCCCGAGGACCGGCGCCGCCTAGCAG
>JBIOZO010000062.1:0-10407 GCA_044871215.1 Gaiellaceae bacterium
TGAAGGCGCTCGAGACGCTCGGGCTCTGCCGCCGCGGCTACTTCGTCGAAGGCCTCGGCGGCGCGCAGTTCGCGCTCGGCGGAGCCGTCGAGCGGCTGCGCGAGCTACGTCCGAAGGACGGGGAGGAGGCGGAGCCACTCGTGCTGGCCGCGGCCGACCCCGCGCAGCCGTACGGCGCCGCTCTGCCGTGGCCGAAGCGGGCCGGCGCAAGGGCAGCACGCGTGGCGGGAGCGCAGGTCGTCCTGCTCGGCGGCGAGGCCGCGCTGTACGTCGAGCGCGGCGGCCGTTCGCTCGTGCCACTGCGCGAACCGGAGGACGATTGGCTGCGGGACGCGCTCGCGGCCCTTGTCGCACACGTGCGCGGCGGCGGGGCCAAACGGCTGGCGGTGGAACGCTTCGACGGCAAGCCGGTGGGCGAGTCGGAGGTCATTTCGCTGCTGATGGATGCAGGTTTTGTCATCGGCCCTCGGCGGGCCGTGCTCCGCCCTTGACACGTCTCTGACATGGGCGTAGGAACCTCCCTGGACCTCGGGGGAACCTGACACAGGGGTCATAGGGGAGGGACGTATGAGACGTCTGCTCGGAGGCTCGCTAGCGGCGGCCGCGATGTTGCTGCTGCTCGGCCTCTTCTCCGGATCGGCACAAGCTTCCGTGCCGCACTGCTACAAGACGACGGCGCTCTGTGCGGAGCCGGTCGACTCGATCGGGTACCACGGCTCGTATACCGGCCACGACGAGCCCTCGCTGCTCTTCTACTCGAACACGGCCGGCTCGGGGAACTCGAATCAGTACAGCCTGCAGATCCCGAGCGACCCGAGGGTGCTGCCGAACCAGGCCGGCACCGGCGGGACCTGGAACTTCCAGCTGCACCCGGCGTTCTGGCTCGGAATGGCGCTCTGCGACAACCAGTCGGCGCCGGAGTTCACGCACGCGCCCTGCACGCCGGACAGCGACGCGAACATCTTCGACGGGACGAACGACGCCGCGCCGGACTACATCGGTCACCACCCGGGCACGGCGTTCCTCGAGGTGCAGTTCTACCCACCCGGCTGGGCTCCGTGGCCGCCCGGCGTCAGCTGCGACGCGACCAAGTGGTGCGCCGCGATGGCGATCTTCAGCCTGCTCCAGAACCAGAACACGGGGCAGCTGAACAACATCGACTGCCGTCGGCGCGCCGGTGACGAGCCCGCGAACTTCGCGTTCATCACGAAGTCGGGCGTGCCGCACGCGCCCCCGGCCCCGCTCAGCCAGACCGACGGCACCTTCACCCCGAGCGCCCTGACCGACCTGTTCATGAACTCGGGCGACCAGCTCTCGGTGGACATCCACGACGGCGCCGCCGGGCTGACGGTGATCGTCCACGACCTGACCACCGGCGAGTCCGGCTCGATGACGGCCAGCGCGGCCGCCGGCTTTGCGCAGGTCAACTACGACCCCAACGCGACGACCTGCTCGCAGACGCCGTACTCGTTCCGACCGATGTACTCCACCTCGAGCGAGCACACGCGCGTGCCGTGGGCCGCGCACAGCTACAACGTCGCGTTCTCGGACGAGATCGGCCACTTCGAGTACTGCTCCGCGATCACCGAGGAGGGCGGCGACTGCACCGCGAACGGGGAAGCGACGCTCGACGACGACGACACGGGGTGCTTCTCGGCGGCCTTCTCGACCTTCGTCCCGATCACGGGCTGCATCGCGAGTGATGCCGACTTTGACGGGACGTCGTACCAGCCCGACTGGCCCGGGACCGATCCGAACCGCGGGCAGGACGCGAAGTACCACTCGACGCCGATCACGTTCACGAGCCCGCTCTTCAACGGGACGGAGAACTACAGCCGCGTGGCGTTCGAGGCCGACCTGCCGCGCATCGAGGCACCGGACTCCGGCGGCATCTGCGACCGGTTCACGGGCGCGAACTGCGTGAACCCGCCACCGGGCTCGAACTTCTACCCGATCTTCACGACGGGCAGCTCCACGGAGAACCCGGCCGCCAACGGCCACTGCGTCTGGCAGTTCGGGGGTCCGTACCTCAAGGGCACGACGAACACGTTCGGCGGGAACTCGGCGGCGGAGTTCGGGCCGCTGCTGTTCAGCTTCTACCCGAACCCGAACCCGGCGATCCGGCTCAGGACGAACAACTTCCGCAGGGTCCTGGACTCGAATCCCTGCCCGGCGTAGCCGGGCGGAGACACCACGTAACCGAAGAGCGCCCTCCGGGGCGCTCTTCGCGTTTCAGCGGATCCCTGGGTCGTACGTGAAGTCGCGCTTCGCGACGCGACCCCGGGGCACCGTCACCCTTGTCGGCTGCAGCCCGTGCTTCGGCGCGGCGCTACCTCCCATCGCGGCCCGAACCACGTAGCCGCCGCGGTCGAGCTTCACCCGGTAGCGGCCGCGTGAGTCCGTGACCGCGACCGTTTTGCGCCCGTTGCGCGCGAAGACGAGCCGGAAGTGCTTGGCGGGGCGCGTGCAGCTCGTGCCGGTTCGGCAGACCGGCGACGCGGGCGAGATCCGAACGACGCCCTCGAGCCCGGAGGCTCCGGCTGCGCCCGAGCTCTGCGCGCCGCAAGCCGTCGCGGCCGCGACGGCGACAAAGATCACCAGGATGCGGGCCACTCGGTACGCCAGGGTAGCTCCGTGGTCCGAACGACGGGACCTAGACTTCCGGTGTGCCCGAAGGCGACTCCCTCCACCGCGCCGCCCGCAGGCTGCAGGTGCTGGTCGGCGAGCGCGTCGCCGTCGAGACGCCGCATCCGCGTGCGGCCTCGATGCTCGCCGCGGGGCGCCTCGACGGCCGCAGGCTCGAAGCGGTCGAGGCGGTCGGCAAGAACCTCCTCCTGAGCTTCGAGGGCGGGCTCGTCCTGCGCAGCCACTTGCGGATGAGCGGCCGCTGGCAGGTGCTCGCGCGTGGGGCGGAGAAACACGGCCGGCCGTGGCTCGTCCTGACCGGCGCCGAGCGTGAGGCCGTGCTCTGGAATGGCCCGGTGCTCGAGCTGACGGCGCGCGGCACCCGGCGGCTCGGCCCCGACATCCTGGCCGACCCGCCCGACCGTGCCGCCATGGTCGCGAACCTGCGGCGCGAGCATCAGCGCCGTGAGCTCGGCGACGCCCTGCTCGACCAGCGCCTCGTCGCCGGGATCGGGAATCTCTGGAAGGCCGAGGCGCTCTGGCGCGCCGAGCTCTCGCCGTGGCTGCGGCTCGACGAGGTCACCGACGACGAGCTCGAGCGGGTGCTCGGCGAAGCTGCGCGCCTGATGCGGGCCGCCCTCGACGACCACCGCGGGCAACGCGTGGTCTACAAGCGAGCGGGCCGGCCGTGCCCCCGCTGCGGCACGCCGATCCGGTCGCGTGGTCAGGGTGACGACAACCGCACCGCATACTGGTGCCCGGGCTGTCAGAGAGGAGAGGAGCGGCCGGGCGCGTAGAGGCGACTCGTGGCCGTGCGCGCTCCGCACCTTTACCGCTCGCTTCGCCTTTTCTGCCTGGCGGGCTTTTCGCTGCTCGCGGACGACGTCGCCGGCGGAGACGAGCTGCCGTTCGCCTTCGAGGAGCACGCCTCGGGCGGGCCGAGCTCGCTCTACGAATACCGGCCGCTCGTCCGCTCGTACGTCGACGCCAGAGCCGCGCGCCTGGGCGCGCTCGCCGACGCGCGGCTCGCGATCGAGGATCTCGGCCGCGAGCCCGCCGCTGCGATCTACGCCGCCGCTCACTCGGGCAAGGCCGGCGATCAGCCCCTCCTGCGGACGATCGTGCTCCCACTGCTCGCCGACGTCGCCGAGGCCTGCGGGGGCTTCGACTGGAGCGACGAGGCCTTCGACCGCGCCTACGCGGAGCTCGAGCGCTCGCTGCTCGGCGATCGCCGGACCTACGCGGCCGTGGCGCCGCTCGTCGGGATTTCCGTGGGCGCGCAGGTGGAGCTGGCCGAAGGATTGCGGATCCGTGTGGCTGCTGCGGGAGAGCTGGCTGCGCACTGGCCCGAGGCGAACGGGCTGCTGCCCGCCGGCTTCGGCACCGAGCCCGATCGACTCTGCGTGCTCGAGCTCGAGCGCTCCCTGCGCCCGAACGAGCCACGCTCCCCCGACGCCCCGGGCGAACTCGCCGACGCGGTCAGCGCGCTGCGGCTCGCCACCGCCGCGCCGGTCGCGGCCGGGCCGGTCCTGTTCGAGCGTCTCGACTGGCGTCCGCTGGCGATTCGCCCGATGCTGCCGATCGCGGCGACCGAGCCGCCCGGTGAGCCGACGCGGCTGGACGCATTCCGCGGCCGGCTCGCGTCCGACCTGCTCGTCCGTCTCGGGCGGGCCGAGGACGACCCGGAGCTCGCGGAAGCGCTCGACCGCTGGGAGCTCTCGCTGTTCGCGGACGAGCCGTTCCGGTCGGAGCAGCTGCGCGAGGCGCTCGCCGCGCTGCTCGGCGGGCCCGACGGTCTCTGGGCCGCGTCGGTGCGCGCGGCAGTGTTGCTCGGCGAGACCGCGACCGAGCGGGCCGGCGCGCTCGAGCGCCTACGCGGGCTGGCGCGAGGCGAAACGGCGAGCCCAGGAGCGGCGGATGCCGTGCGCAAGGCGGTGGTCGAGACACTCGCCCACGGCGATCGTGCCGACCTCGTCGCAACGCTCGACGACGCGCTCGTCGGCGTCCGGCCGCGCCCGGCCGGCTACTTCGCCGCGCTGGCCTCCTAGAGGGGCGACTCGCCCGAGTCGGCAGGCCGCGGCAGCACGGTCGTACCGGGGCACGGTGTCGCCTGGGAGAGCTTCGAGGCGTAGGTGTCGCCGCCCTCGAGCCGGACGGCGTCGTGCACACGAAGCGGCAGGCACGCGTCCGGGCCGTCGCGCTCGAGTCGGAAGACCTGCACCAGGCGATCGGCATCCACCCGCGTCAGCGCGACCTCACCTGGATCGAGCTTGCGGTGACTGAAGCTCGTGTCGCAGCCCGCGTCGTCGCACGTGCGGACGGTGATCGAGCGGCCCGTGTCGTTCGCGACGCGCAGCGTGACGGTGCGTCCGGTGTCCTCGTCGACGAGGACGCTGACGAGCACGAAGCCCACGAACGCCGCGATCGCCAGGAGCACGCCGATGCCGATCGCGATCTTCACGCCGCGCGTGAGCGCGACATTCGTGTGCTCGCTCGGCGCCTGCAGCTCCGGGAAGGGATCCCTCCAGGCGCGCCCGAGCTGCCGGGCCCGTCGGCGGCTCTCCTGGCGGAGGTTCTGCTTTGTGGCGTAGGCGAGGTTGTCCCGCTCGACGCGTGCGCGATCGTCGGACGAATCGACGAGCGCCGCCATGTCGAGCACGTGCTCGAGGCCCTCGCTGTCGTTGGCGCCCGCGTATCCCTTGCGCGCACGGTCGAGACTCTTGAGGGCGGCCCTTGTGTCGCCGCGGTCGATCGCGGCGCGCGCCTCGCCGAGGTCACGATCGGGACTGGCCACGTGTGGACAAACCGTATCCCTTCCGACACCTCCCCGACCCACACGCACGCGAATGCCACGGCTAGCTTCGAGTCATGGACGAGGCCCGAGCGGTGCTGAGGCGGCTCGACCGGATCGAGGCGCTCGAGCGGGAAGGCGCTCCGGCCCGATCGTTGCTCGCCGAGGTGCACGCGCTGCTCGCCGAGGCCGAGGCGTGGGTCGCCGCGGAGCGGGACGAAACCGCGGCTGCCGAAGCGGCGCTCGGACGTGCGCGCGAGGCACTCGCGCAACCGGCGGCCGCGCCGTGACGCGTCAGCCGCGGGGCATGATGAAGCGTGTCCTCGCCGGACTTGGCCTCCGAGCCGCGCTATCGCGACGGCATGCGCGCCGCGATCGCGGTGGCAGCCACCGTCTGGTTCTTCGGCGCGTCGTTCGGCCTGCTCGCGCGAGCTGCAGGCATGGGCGTGCTCGCGCCGATGGTCCTCTCCGCGACCACCTTCGCCGGCTCCGCCCAGTTCGCCGTCAGCTCGATTCTCGGCGTCGGTGGCGGCACATTCGCGGCGATCACGGCGGCGGTGCTGCTGAACGCCCGCTACGCGCCGATCTCGATCTCCGTCGCGCGGCTGTTCCACCGGGGCCGCCTGCGCCGCCTCCTGGAGTCACAACTGATCGTGGACGAGTCGTGGGCGCTCTCGAGCCGGGGGCAGGGCCGCTTCGACCGCCGCCTCCTGCTCGGAGCCGGGGTGGTTCTCTACGCCGCCTGGGTGAGCGGAACCGCGGTCGGCGTCCTCGCCGGAGACGCGCTCGGCGACCCGAAGTCGCTGGGCCTCGACGGCGCGTTCCCCGCACTCTTCCTGGCGCTGCTCGTTCCCCAGCTCCGCGCGCCGCGGGCCTTGCTCGCCGCGCTCGTCGGGGGAGCGATTGCGCTCCTCCTCATCCCGGTCACTCCGCCCGGGACGCCGATCGTCGCCGCGAGCGCCGCGTGCCTGCTGGGCTTGCGTAGAGGCGATGCATGAGCGCGGTCTGGCTCGTCGTGCTCGTGGTCGGCGCCGCGACCGTCGCGCTCAAGGCGACAGGGCCGGTGCTGCTCGGAGACCGTGAGCTGCCCGGGCCGGTCGCCCGCGTGGTCGGGCTGCTCGGCCCGGTGCTGCTCTCGGCGCTGGTCGTCACGCAGACCGTGGGCGGCGACAACGAGCTCGTCCTGGACGCGCGACTCGCGGGAGTCGGCGCGGGTGCGGCCGCGATCGCGGCCCGAGCGCCCTTGCCCGCGGTGGTCGTCGTCGCCGCGCTCGCCACGGCGCTGGCGCGGCTCATCCTCTGAGCACGTCCTGTCCCCGGCGTACATTCCAGGGTGTTCGACCGTCCGAAAAGTCGCTGGTTTTCCGCAGAGGTATCGCTAGCATGAGAGCGAAGAAAGGGGCTCGATGGGGCTCGCACGCCTGCTTCCGCGACCGGGAAACCGGACCGAAACCGCCCAGGGGCCGCCGATGGGACGCGTGATCTCGTTTGCGAACCAAAAGGGCGGCGTCGCCAAGACGACGACGACGCTCAACCTCGGCGTCGCGCTGGCCGAGCAGAACCTGCGGGTGCTCCTCTGCGACCTCGACCCGCAGGGCAACCTGACGATGAGCCAGGGGCTGAACCCGGACACGATCGAGCGCTCGATGTTCGACGTCCTCGTCCACCGGCTGCCGATCCAGGAGGTCATCCACCACACCGAGGTCGACGTGGCCGTCTCGTCGATCGACCTCGCCGGCGCCGAGCTCGCGCTCTCGAGCATGATCGGCCGCGAGCGCGCGCTGGAAAAGGCGCTCGCGCCCGTCAAGGAGACCTACGACTACGTCCTGATCGACACGCCGCCCTCGCTCGGGCTGCTGACGATCAACGCGCTCGTCGCCTCGAACGGCGTGATCGTGCCGGTCCAGTGCGAGTACCTCTCGCTCCGCGGGCTCGTCCAGCTCGAGAACACGCTCTCGATGATCCGCGAGAACCTGAACCCTGACGTCGGGATCGAGGGGATCCTCCCGACCATGTACGACAGCCGCACGCTGCACTCGCGCGAGGCGGTCGAGATCCTCCAAGAGAACTTCGGCGACCTCGTCTTCGACACGAAGATCAAGAAGACCGTCCGCTATGCGGAGGCCCCGGTGAAGGGCTCCTCCGTCCTCAAATACGACCCCAGCGGCAGCGCCGCCCAGGCCTACCGCGACCTCGCGAAGGAGGTGCTCAATGGCGCGCAGGCGCGCGAGCATGCGTGAAGGGCCGCTGGCGGAGCTCTTCCGCGCGACCGAGGCCGCACAGCGGCAGGCCGAGAAGGAAGGGCGCGAGCCGGAGCCCACGCCCGAGGAGCAGCCCGCCGAGGCCGCACCGCCCGTCGACGCTGCCCCGGCCGAGCCGGCGCCCCCGCCGGCGCCGAGCGTCGTCGAGCCGCCCGAGAAGACGGTCGAGCACGTCCCCGAGTGGGAGGAGGAGGCGCCGCCTCCGCCGCCACCGCCTCCCCCCGAGCCGGTTCGGCTGCCCGAGCGCGCGCCCGAGCCCAAGCGCGAAGCGCCGCGCCCCAAGCTCGAGCCGCTGCCCGAGCCTCCGCCGCGCCTGCACCGTGTGCCCGAGCCGGGCGCCTACATCGCGGTCATTCGCGTCGTGGGCGTCGGCGGCGCCGGCCTGAACGCGGTCAACCGAATGATCGACGCCGACATCTCGCAGGTCGAGTTCGTCGCCGTCAACACCGATATCCAGCAGCTTCAGACCAGCGACGCGCCGGTGAAGATCCACATCGGCCGCGACCTGACCGAGGGCCTGGGCTCAGGAGCTGACCCGGACCTCGGCCGTCGCGCCGCCGAGGAGGCGTACGACCAGATCAAGCGCGCGCTGCGCGGCTCGGACATGGTCTTCGTGACCGCGGGCGAGGGCGGCGGCACCGGCTCCGGCGCGGCGCCGGTCGTGGCGCGGATCGCCAAGGAGCTCGGCGCGCTGACCGTCGGGATCGTTACGACGCCCTTCAAGTTCGAGGGCACGCGTCGCCACAAGCAGGCAACCGACGGCGTGGACACGCTGCGTGCGAACTGCGACACGGTGATCGTCGTCCCGAACGAGAAGCTGCTCGAGGTGCTCGACCGCGAGACGTCGATGCTCGATGCGTTCCGCATCGCCGACGACGTCCTCCGGCAGGGCGTCCAGGGCATCTGCGACCTGATCACGCTCCCGGGTTTGATCAACCTCGACTTCGCCGACGTGCGCACGATCATGAAGGACGCCGGCACGGCCCTGATGGGCATCGGCTTCTCGGCCACCGGTGAGAACCGGGCACGGGAGGCCGCCGAGCGGGCGCTGCGCTCGCCGCTGATCGAGACCGACGTCGGCGGCGCGAAGGGCATCCTGCTCTCGATCGCCGGCGGCGACGACCTCTCGCTTTACGAGGTCAACGAGGCCGCCGAGGTCGTCCGCAGCGCTGCCACCGACGACACGAACATCATCTTCGGCGCGTCCGTCGACGACCGGCTCACCGGCCAGGTCTGGGTGACGGTGGTCGCGACCGGCTTCGGCCCGCGTGCCGCGCAGCGGCGGATCACGATGCGAGCCGAGGCGCCGGACGAGGACTCGCTCGAGCCGCCGAGCTTCCTGCAGAGTTAGCCGACGCGCTCGCTCGTCCTCTCGTACTTCGAGCCGCGTGAGCTCGCGACGATCGTCGCGGCCGCGCGCGGCACCCGGCTGCCGCCGCGAACTCCCGTCTACATCGGGAGCTACGGGGTCGGCGACAGGCTGGCGACGCGCGTCCACGGGCTGCCGCACGCGCGCTACGCGCCGATCTTCCACATCCAGCCCGGGTGGTTCTGGGAGCGTCGGCGCCTGGATCCGAGGGCTGCCAAGGAGCTGCACGAGCACAACCCGCGCTCGGAGCGGCTGGCGGGCCCGCTCCCGGAGCTCGGGCAGCTGCTGCGCCTGTCGACCTCGGCGCGGATCGCGTGGGGCGTCGAGCTCGGCGCCCGTTTCCGCGACACGCTCCGCGCTGCGGCGGTCGCCGACACCTGGCAGCTCGACGAGATCGTCGCCGAGTGCGCCGGTGGCTCGGGAAAGGCGTACCGCGAGCTCACGCGAGGAGCCCTGCGAGGCCTGACGTTCGGAAGGCCGGTGCTGGGCGACCGGCCGCTGCAGGGCTTCACCTGGTGGGCGAAGACCGCGCACGTGCTTGCGTCACGTCCGATCACGCCGGAGCTGGCGGCGTTCTGGCGGATGGTGAACCGCGCCTGCGCCGGGCTGATCGGCGAGGAGTACCCGGTCTTCGCGGGCGACCCGCGGGCCGCCGCGCGTGCCGCCGCGTCCGGCCAGCACCGTCTCGCACGCGGCGGGCCGGTCAGGCGCACGCTCGCCAGGAAGTACCTCTGTGGCCTCCAGCCCGGCTTCCGGCTCAGCCCCGGTCTCGGCGGCAACACGCACCGGCTCTCCCGCGCCGCGGCCGAGCGGTGGCGGGCCGAATACCTGAGGGCGCGCGCCGCGGACGGCGTGGCCGGCTTCGCTTTCTTCGACTTTCGCTTCGAGAACAGCCCTGCGCCCATCGTGCGCGAGCTGCTGCGGGAGGTCGCCCCGCTGCTCTAGTCGGCGTCGTCGCAGACGCGATCGCGCGCACCGGTCACGGCGGTCGCGAGCGCGCTCGCTGCGCCGACGTGGAACGACAGCTGCAACGGTCCTGGCCGCGTGGCCGAGACGGTTGTCATCCCGTCTTCGCGCCGGATCAGGCAGGCGTCGGGCGCGTGCCAATACGGCGAGAAGCGCACGGCGAGCCGGTAGTCACCGGCGCGCGGCAGGTCGAGCAGCACCCGCGTCGCCGTCAGCTGGACGACCCGGCCATCGGCCGGGCCGGTGAGGATCGATCGAGGCCGCGGTACCGCGAAGACCGTCAGGCGCGGCGTCTCGTACACACGCCGCAGCCCGGAGCGGCCCGAGCGAAGGAGCGCTGCCTCGGCCCGCGCGCTGTAGTCCACCGGCGCGCTCGTCAGCACGACGTAGCGCAC
>JBIOZO010000063.1:0-3051 GCA_044871215.1 Gaiellaceae bacterium
GCGAGCAGCGAGAGCGGCGCGGCGAGCGCGAACCAGTCGATCGGCGGCGTGTTCAACGTCAGGAGGATCATCCGCTCGAATTCACCGACCTCACGATTGCCGCAGCGCAGCCCGAGTTGAACGTCTCGACGCCGGGGGAAAGCAAGGCGGGCCCCGAAGCGCCTGTCGGGAGATGGTCGCACCGGATCGACTTCACGCTTGCAGAGAGAGGTGCGTAGCGGGTCCACCCGACGTCGGACGCCGCGGCGGAGAGCTCGGTAAGCCGGTTCACGGTCGGGAACGCGCGCTCGGTGATCGCCGCCGGCCAGGCCGAGAGGACGAGCAGGATCGCGACGAGCGGCACGACGATCCCGAGCTCGGCGGGGCGGAGGTCGAGCGCAGCCTCGGTGACGGCGCGCCCGGGTGAGCGGTGGAGAACGGCCGAGATCAGCCGCAGCATGTACATCGCCGCGAGCACGATCGCGATCGCACCGACGACCGAATAGCCCCAACCGCTCCGGAACACGCCGGCGAGAATCGCGAACTCGCCGGCAAAGGCCGTCGAGCCGGGGACGGCGAGCGCGATCACGCCGGTTGTCATCAGCACGGTCGCGAGGGCGGGCCGGCCCCGCGCCATCCCGCCGAGGGCCGCGAGCTCTCCGGTCGCGGCCCGGCGCTCGATCCCGCCGGCGAGCAGGAAGAGCGCCGCGGAGATCAGGCCGTGGTTGACCATCTGCAGGACGGCGCCGTTCAGGCCGAGGTCGTTGACGGCGAAGAGGCCGAGCGTGATCAGGCCCATCTGCGCGAGGCTCGAGTAGGCGATCACGCCGCGCAGGTCGGGTGCGCGAAACGCGAGCAGCGAGCCGTAGACCAGGCCGCAGGCGGCGAGCACGAGGATCGGCGTGCGGAAGTCGGAGACCGGACCCGGGAACTTCGCGATCGCGATCCGCAGCATGCCGTAGGCGGCCGCCTTCGAGACCACGCCGCTCAGCACCGCTGCCACCTCGGGCGACGACTCGCGATAGGCCTCGGGCAGCCAGGCGTGGAGGGGGAAGAGCGGCGCCTTGACCGCGAACGCCGCCATGAATCCGAGGAAGATCCAGTCGCTGCCGCTCGTGCCCGAGCCCACGAGGTCGAACGTGCCCTGCGAGAGGCCGAGCACGATGATCGAGGCGAGCATCAGCAGCGAGCCGGCCATCGTGTAGATCACGAACAGGAGCGTCGCGCGCAGCCGGCCCGCGCCTCCCCAGACCCCGACGAGGAAGTAGAGCGGGACGAGCATCGCCTCCCAGAAGACGTAGAAGAGCAGCAAGTCCTGCGCGACGAAGACGCCCACCAGCGCGCCCGTGAGCAGCAGCATCAGGCCGTAGTACGCGCGCGGCCGGTCGCGCCCGGCCCAGAAGGCGTAGCCGATCGCCGCCGCCAGCACGATCGCCGAGAGGCCGACGAGCCAGAGCGAGAAGCCGTAGAAGCCGACGTGGTAGGAGACGTGCAGATCGCTGAACCAGGTCTGCTGCTGCTCGAGCTGAAGACCCGGTTTGTCGAAGTCGAAGCGCGCGACCGCATCGATCCAGAGCGCGACCTCGGCGAGCGCGACGAGCAGCGCCGTGGCGCCGACGGCGAACGGCCGCAGCGGCAGGATCATCACGAGCAGCGCGCCCGCGACCGGCAGGAAGATCAGCGCGGTCGTCACTAGCGGACGACCACGAAGACGAGGGTCAGGACGGCCAGGCTGCCGGCAATGGCAAGCACGTAGGTGCGGACGAGGCCCGTTTGTAGGCGGCTGGTGTCGCGGCCAGCGAGCCCGAAACCGCGGACGAGCTCCCGTACCGAGCCGAATACGAGCGGTCGTTCGACCCAGCGCATGAGGCCCGTCGCCAGGAAGACCGCCGGCCGATAGAACGCGGTGTCGTAGAGCTCGTCGAAGTAGAACTTGCGCTCGAGCAGCGTCTGGGCCCACGCGACCCTAGGCGCGGTCGCGCTGCGGGCACCGTAGATCAGCCAGGCGACGCCGATCCCCGCCGCGCCCAGTAGCACGGCCAGGATCGACGAGACCGCCTCCTGCGTGCCGCTCGCCTCGACGAGCGGCCGCGCGACCGGGTCGAGCCAGTCCGAGACCGGCGTCCAGACCCCGGCGAACTGCAGGAAGCCGCCGATCACGGTCAGCACGGCGAGCACGCCGACCGTGGAGGTCATCGAGAGCGGGCCCTCGCCCGTGTGCATGTGCTGCTCGTGGCCGTCGTGCATCTCGTGGCCCTCGCGCGCGTGCGCGTGCGACCCAGTCATCAGGTGCTCGCGCACGAACGGCGACGGCTCGCCCCAGAAGACGATGAACAGCATTCGGAAGGCGTAGAGCCCGGTCAGGAAGGTGCCGACCATGCCGGCCACCCAGAGCAGCTCGCCGTACCAACCGTGGTCGAGCGCGGCGGCGAGGATCGAGTCCTTCGAGAAGAAGCCCGCGAAGGGCGGGATGCCGGCCAGCGAGAGCGAGCCGATCACGAACGCGATGAACGTGAACGGCAGCAGCCGGCGCAGCCCGCCCATCTTGCGGATGTCCTGCTCGCCGGCGAGCGCGTGGATCACGATGCCGGCGGCCATGAACAGCAGCGCCTTGAAGAAGGCGTGCGTCATCAGGTGGAACATCGCGTTCGGGTAGGCGCCAAGCCCGGCCGCGAGGAACATGTAGCCGATCTGAGACATCGTCGAGTAGGCGATCACGCGCTTGATGTCGACCTGGACGATCGCGACCAGGCCGGCGACGACGAGCGTGATCGCGCCGAGCCCGGCCGAGAGCTCGAGCACCTTCGGCGCCTGCTCGAACAGCGAGCCGGTGCGGACGATCAGGTAGACGCCGGCGGTCACCATCGTTGCCGCGTGGATCAGGGCGCTGACGGGCGTCGGGCCCTCCATCGCATCCGGCAACCACGTGTGCAGCGGCAGCTGGGCCGACTTGGCGACGGCGCCGCCGAGCAGCCCGAGCGCGATCAGGTTGATCGCCCAGCTGCCGCCGATCTGGTCGGCCTGTGAGAAGACGACCTCGAAGTTCAGCGAGCCGGTGCGCTGGATCAGCAG
>JBIOZO010000064.1:0-4449 GCA_044871215.1 Gaiellaceae bacterium
GGCGAGGGCGGCCTGGTCTGGACGTTCCACCTGCGCGAGGGAATCCGCTGGAGCGACGACACGCCGATCACCGCGGCCGACTTCAAGCGTTCGTGGCTGCGCGCGCTGCGGCCGAGCACCAATGCTCGCTACGCCGGGCCGGAGCTCGGGATCGTGCGCGGCGCGCGCCATCTGCACGCGACGGGCGAAGGCTCGATCGGCGTGCAGGTGCTCGACGACCGCAACCTGCGCGTGACGCTGCAACACCCGGTTCCGTGGCTCGATGAGCTCGTCGCCTTCCCCGTGGCCGCGCCCGCGCCGCCCAGGCCGAAGCTCTACAGCGGCCCGTTCAGGCTCGTCTCGCGCAAGGCCGGGGAGCTCGTGCTCGAGCGTAACTTCAACTACTGGAACTCCGCCGAGGTACGGCCGAGCAGGCTCGTGCTGGGTACGACCACTAAGGGCGCCGACGCGGTCCTGCCGCGTCAGCTCGCCGGGCCGGGGCTGCCGTGGATCGACACCGTCGGGCCCGTGGCGGCCGCTACACGCGAGCTGCCGATGCTCGCAACCGGCCTCCTCTGGCTGATCACGCGCGGCACTCCGCTCGCCGACCAGGGCACAAGGCAGTACGTGGCCTGGGTGATCACGCACCTCGATCTCGGCACGCCGCCGGTCTCCCTCGTGCCGCCGGCGATGCCCGGCGCCGGGGTCGTCAACTCGCACGCGCCCGTGCAGATCCAGGCATCGCCGGGGCCGCTGAGCCTCACCCTCTCGTGGGCCGAGCAAGACGTCGGCGGCTCGCGCATCGCCGCGGCGTTGCGGAAGCAGGACTCGCGCCTGCGCCAGTTCGGCATCCGGCTGGCCTTCGAGCCCGTGCCGACGCTCGCGCAGCTAGAGGCCCAGCAGGGCGCAGACCTCGTGCTGCTCGGGTGGAGCTCGAAGCTCTTCGACGCATACAACCTGCTCGACCTCTTCACCTGTGGCAGCGCCTTCAACGTCGCCCACTGGTGCGAGCCCTCCTACGACGCCGGCATGCGCGAGGCGGTGCGCACGCTGGACGACGACCAGCGCTGGCGGCGCGAGCGCAAGCTCGTCGAGCAACTACATGACGGCGTGCCGGCAGTTCCCGTCTACATCGGGGGCGACAGCTACTCGCTGCGATCGGGCGTGCGCGGGTTCTCGTGGTCGCCGATCGGCTTCTACGAGCTGCGCGACATGACGCGCTCGTAGATCTCGAGCACCCGCTGCGCCACTGCGGTGTGCGCGTGCACGCGCTCGACGTACTCGCGGCTGCGGCGGCCGAGCTCGGGGAGCTCCGTCCGTACCTCGACGAGGCCGGCGAGCACCTCCTCGAGGCTCGACTCGTGGGCGCGGACGAGCGGCAGCTCCAGGCCGAAGGCCTCCTCCGTCTCGGCCGCCGCTTCCTCGTCGAGGTGGACAATCACCGGCTTTGCGAGCGCCATCGACTCGATCGCGAACATGCCGTACCAGCCGACGCGCAGCTGGTCGATCACCACGTCCGCCGCCGCATAGCGCAGGCGGGCCTCGGCGTTCGGCACGCCTTCGATCAGGTCGAGCTCGACCGGCGCGCCGCGACTGCGGAGCGACTCGACTGCGGCCAGGACCGCCTCGGTGCCCTTGACCGCGCGCTTGCTCGGCGCGTGCGCGATCCGCAGCGTCGCTGCCGGCTCGGTCGGCGACGGCTGCCAGTCGTCGAGCACGAGCGCCGGCGGCACGACGTCGTACTCCGGCCACTTCCCGCGTGGGGCGAGCCGGCGCGTCAGGTAGCTGCCCACGATCACGGCGCCCGCGCTGCGCAGGTACGAGACCTCGGACGCGTTGCGGCGGCGGAGGTCGGAGCCCCACGACTGGAAAACGACGCCCTTCCGGCGCGCCTTCAGCAGCGGGAGCGTCAGCCGCTGCGGCGCCAGGGTCAGGCCGGCGTGGAAGTGGAAGACGTCGAAGCTCCGCACGCCCCAGGCGAGCGCCTTCAGCTGCTTGGGCAGGTTGAAAGGGACCGAGCCGAGCTTGCTCGTGTCGCGCAGGCGCAGGTTGACGTCGTACCCGCGCTGGAACGGCCGCTCGTTGAAGACCAGCAGCGTGCTCTCGACGCCGAGCTCGCGCAGCCCCGCCGAGATCGCGCCCGGCCCGCCCGCGACGTTGACCGGCGAGTGAAGGACTCTCAAGCGACCGGGGCTTCGGCCGCGATCTCGATCTCGAGCGCGTCGAGTGCCCGCTCGGTGAGCGCGTCGAGCTCGTCCTCTCCGCCCGCGCTCAGCAGCAGGTAGCCGAGGCGCTCAGCACCGGAGGTCATCGGCGGAAGCGTCATCCCCTCGCGCCAGTACCAGCCGGCCTCGTGGACGCCGTCGAGCGCCAGGGCAGGCGCCGTATCGAGTCGGACGATTCGCCCCGGCTCGTGGACGACGAAGCGCACCTGGCCGACCGGCGCCACGGCGTCGCCGTGCTGCAGGTCGTCGCGGGTCAGCTCGCCGAGCGCCCAGAGCACGTTCGCCCGCACCGCGTCGAAGCCGGTCACGAGCTTCGCGAGCTCCGCGTCCTTGCCGCCGCCGAGCCGGGCTCCGACCTCGATCGCCCACGGGGCGCCGTCGCGCATCCGCACCTGGACGTACGAAGGACCGGTCTCGAGACCGACCGCGAGGCTCGCCTTGTGCGCGAGCTCGAATAGCGGCCCCTCGTCGGCGAGGCCGGACGGGTAGCGGTGCGCGATGCACACGCCCAGCGGCGGCGGCGGATAGAGCAGCCGCTGGGTGACGCTCATCGGGAAGTACTCGCGGTCGAGCAGGAACCCGTTGACGGTGAACTCGTCGCCGTCGAGGTACTGCTCGAGCACCAGCGCGCCGGTGCGCGAGGCCGCGAGCGCGCGGTCGACAGCGTCGGCGAGCTCGCCCTCCGCGCGCACCTCGGTGACGCCACGCTGGGCGGAGCCGTCCACCGGTTTGACGACGACTGGCGCGCCGAGCTGGTGGAAGGCCTGCTCGGCCTCCTCGAAGCTCGTCGCCTCCCGGCCCTTCGGGCAGCGCACCTTGCGCTTCTCGAATGCCGCGCGCATCCGGCGCTTGTCGGCGACCGTGCGGGCCGTCTCGACCGGCAGGCCGGGCAGCCCAAGCCGCTTGGCCAGCTGCGCGGTGGGTAGGACTGCCTGGTCGGAGCCCATCGTCGCGACGGCGACCGGCTCGATTCCGTGCGCCTCGAGGTCGCCGGCAACGCCGCCGACGTCGGCAAAGCTCCGCACGATCGCGTGGTCGGCCTCGGCGAGCAGCGGCGCATCGGCCGACCCGTCCACGACGCAGACCTCGTGCCCGAGCGCCTGCGCCTGCTCGAGCAGCCCCAGCTGCGAGCGCGACCCGCCGGTCAGGACGAACGCCTCTGCCATTCAGGCGGGAGCGCCTGCGCGGAGAGCTTCGAGCAGCAGGCGCATCCCCTCGTCGAGCGGCACCTCGGGCCGCCAGCCGAGTGATCGGACGCGCTCGGCGGAGATGTGTGTCATCACGCGGCCGGGAGGCGGCTCGACCTCCTCGATCAGCCCGTGCGGCGCGCCGGTCAGCTCGCAGGCGAGTCGCCCGACGTCGACGAGCGCCACGGCCTGGCCGTCCGCGCCGATGTTGAAGACGCCCTCCTCGCCGGACTCGAGGACGAGCCGGATCGCGCGAACCACGTCCCCGATCCAGCAGAAGGTCCGGGCCTCGCCGCGGAAGACCGGGATCGGCTCCCTGGCGTCGGCCTGACGAAGCATCGTCGGCACGGCTCCCTTGGCCTGGCCTGCGTCGACGCCGGGGCCGTACGGGTTTGCCAGCCGCAGGATCGTCAGGCCGTCGGGCGCGGCGAGCTGGGCGGACTGCTCGCCCCAGAGCTTCGTGAGGGCGTAGAAGCTCTCCGGCGCCGGCGGCGTGCCTTCGTCCGCCTCGACGGCCGAGCCGTAGACGTCCGAGCTGGAGAGGTATGACAGCCGCGCGCCGTATTTCGCAGCCGCACGGGCGACGAGGGTCGTCGCCAGCACGTTCGAGCGCAGCGCGGCTTCCGGCGCGTCGTCGCAGCGCACGACGCCGATGCGCGCCGCTGCGTGGACGACGGCGTCAGGCCGGACCTCCGCGATCGCGGCCTCGGCGACGCCTTGCTCGGCGAGGTCGCCGTCTTCTCGCCCGAGCGCGCGGACCTCGTAGGGTCCGTCGCCGTGGCGAAACTCGTCCTGGAGGGCGCGACCGACGAAGCCGGAAGCCCCCGTGAGCAGCACCTTCATCGGCGCCGAGTCTACTTCGGCGCCCTGGTTCTCCTGACGGCTCTCGGGCTCGCGGCCTGCGACCACGGCAAGCGGCGCACCGAGCCAAAGCCGCCGCCGGCGCCACAGCTCTCGTTCGTCGCCCTCGACCGCGAGCACCAGCAACTGGTGCGCGACTACGAGCCCGTCAGCGCGGCGATGACGGCTTACGAGCTCGCCTTCCGCGACTGGCGGCT
>JBIOZO010000065.1:0-3722 GCA_044871215.1 Gaiellaceae bacterium
ATTCGGTGATCCGCTCGCCCTCGACGAGCGCGCTCATCGAGACCACGTCGGCGCCCGTGATTCCGCGGACGGTCTTGGCTGCCTCCTGCACGGCCGCGTCGGCCGCCTTCGCGAAGCTCTCGGGCGAGGACCCGATGATCGTGATCACTTTGGCGATGTCCGCCATGTCGCTCCTTTCGGTTGGTTACTGCCTGGCGAGGCCGAGCGTGTGCAGCAGCCCGTGTTGCCCTTCCTTCGCGTCCGCGCGCAGCAGTTCGTCGACCTCGACGCCGACCAGGAAGATGATCGACGACGTGTAGACGTAGCCGCAGAGCACGAGGAAGACAGCGAGGCTGCCGGTCGCGGTCTTGAAGTTCAGCAGGGTTGTGACCAGCACCCTGAAGATCATCGAGGCCGCGATCCAGGCGAGAATCACGAGGATCGAGCCCCCGCTGACCCAGCCCTTCGAGCGCGGCTCGACGGGCGCATAGCGGAAGAGCAGGCTGACCGCGACCGTGAGCAGCACTGCCGCGACGAGCCAGCGCCCGATGTCGACGAGCACGCCGGACGCGCCGCTCGAGAAGACCGCGGGGCCGGCCAGCACTGCGAGGGTCGAGGCGACCAGGCACGCCGCGATCCCGGCCGCGAGGCCGACCGAGAGTGGGTAGCGCTGCTTCCACGAGCGCGTCTCCTCGCGCTCGTAGATGGCGTTGGTGGCGCCCATCACGCCGCGCACCGAGCCCGAGATGTACCAGAGGGCCATGATCGAGGCGAACACGAGCAAGCCGATCGAGTCCTGCGCGAAGATCTTCTCGACGGCCGTGTCGATCGCGTGCGCGGTCGCCGGTTGCACGTGACCTTTGAGTGCCGGGAAGAGCGTGCCGCGCCAGACATGGCGCTGGCCGACGACGCCGAGCACGGCCAGCCCGAGGAGCGTCAGCGGCACGAGCGCCTTCAGGACGGCGAACGAGATCGAACTCGCGTGGTCGAGCAGCTCGTGCTTGTTGAACAGGTCGACCCAAAGCTTGACGAAGCGTTTGGCGCGGGCGGTCATGCGTGTCGCCTACCCAGAAACGCTCACGGCTAGACTGGCGAGCCGTGTTCGACACACTGTCAGAGCGCCTGCAGGGCGCGCTCGGGGACCTGCGCAAGCAGGGACGCCTGGACGAGGAATCCATCTCGCGCGCGATGCGCGAGGTCCGGCTCGCGCTGCTCGAGGCGGACGTCAACTTCGAGGTCGTGAAGGATTTCGTGGCGCGCGTGCGCGAGCGCGCCCTCGGCGCGGACGTGGCCAAGAGCCTCACCCCGGGCCAGCAGGTGGTGAAGATCGTTCAGGAGGAGCTCACGACCCTGATGGGCTCCGGCGATTCCAGGCTGGCCTTCGCCGGCCGGCCGCCGACCGTGATCCTGCTCGCCGGCCTGCAGGGCTCGGGCAAGACGACCGCCGCCGCCAAGCTCGCGCTGCTGTTGCGCAAGGACGGCCGCAAGCCGGGCCTCGTCGCCGCCGACCTGCAGCGCCCGGCCGCGATCGACCAGCTCGAGCAGCTCGGCCGGCAGATCCAGGTGCCCGTCTTCAGCGAGGAGCGGGCCGACCCCGTCAAGGCCGTCGAGCAGGGTCTGGAGGGCGCCCGCGAGCAGGGCCTCGACACGGTCATCCTCGACACCGCTGGCCGCCTGCACGTGGACGAGGCGCTGATGGACGAGCTCGTCGCAGTGCGCGACGCGACGCGGCCGACCAACGTGCTGCTCGTGCTCGACTCGATGACGGGCCAGGACGCGGTGCGCGTGGCCGAGGCGTTCGCCGAGCGCGTGGCCTTCGACGGCGTGGTTCTGACGAAGCTCGACGGCGACGCCCGCGGCGGCGCGGCGCTCTCGGTGAAGGCGGTCACCGGCAAGCCGATCAAGCTCGTCTCGGTCGGCGAGCGGCTCGACCAGCTCGAGTACTTCCACCCCGACCGGATGGCCCAGCGGATCCTCGGCATGGGCGACGTGCTCAGCCTGATCGAAAAGGCCGAGGCCGCGGTCGAGGACGACGAGCGCGCCGAGATGGAGAAGCGGATGATGCAGGGGGAGTTCACGTTCGACGACTTCCTGCGCAGCTACAAGATGCTTCGCCGGATGGGCCCGTTGCAGGGCGTGCTGAAGCTGATCCCCGGCATGGGCAAGCAGCTCGAGGGGCTCGACGACGTCGACGAGCGCCAGCTCGCGCGGGTCGAGGCGATCGTCCTCTCGATGACCCCGCACGAGCGGCGGATCCCGCACGTGATCGACGGCTCGCGGCGCAAGCGGATCGCCGCCGGCAGCGGCACGACCGTCGAGCAGGTGAACGGGCTACTCGACGCCCGCAAGCAGATGGCGAAGATGATGAAGCAGCTCGGAAAGGGCAAGATGCCTGCGCTCCCCGGGCAGCCCCAGGGTCAGAATGGCCCGGGACGCTCCGCCACCAAGAAGAAGAAGAGCAAGCGCAAGAAGTCAAAGTCACGGAGGTAACCGTTTGGCAGTCAAGCTGAGGCTGACCCGAATCGGGTCGAAGAAGAACCCCGTCTACCGCGTCGTCGCGGCGGACTCGCGCTCGCCGCGCGACGGCAAGTTCCTGGAGATCGTGGGGCGCTACAACCCCCAGACCGACCCGTCGACGATCGAGCTCGACGAGGAGCGGATCAAGGACTGGCTCTCAAAGGGAGCGCAGCCTTCATCGACCGTCCAGAAGCTGCTGAAGGCCAAAGGTGTCGCGCTCGGCTGAGCTCGTCGAGTTCCTGGCCCGCCGCCTGGTCGACGACCCGGAGGCGGTGCGGGTCGAGGAGGTCGAGCGGGACGGCGACACGGTCATCGAGCTCTACGTCGCCAAGGACGATGTCGGCAAGGTGATCGGCCGCCAGGGCCGGCTCGCGCGCGCGTTGCGCACGGTCGTCCGGGCCTCCGCCGCGCGCCGCAGCGGCCGCACGCTGCTCGAGATAGTCGAGTAGTCCACTCGTGCGGGTCGCCGCGCTGTACGACATCCACGGGAACTTCCCGGCGCTCGAGGCGGTGCTGGCCGAGGTCGAGCGGGAGAGCGTCGACGCGATCGTGATCGGTGGCGACATCGCCGCCGGGCCGCCGCAGCCGCGCGAGGTGGTCGAGCGCGTGCGCTCGCTGCCGAACGGGCACGTGATCCGCGGCAACGCCGACCGCCTCTTCGCCGAGGAGTACACCGGCGACGACGGCCTCGACTGGCTGCTCGAGCGGCTCGAGGGCGACCGGGCCGACTGGCTCGCGAATCTGCCGTTCTCGGCCGTGCTCGACGACACGCTCTACGTCCACGCCGCACCCGACGACGACCGGACGATCGTGACCGAGATCACCACGGACGAGAAGCTCGCGGGCCTGCTGCGCGACGTCGAACAGGCCAGGGTCGTGGCGGGCCACACGCACATGCAGCTCGAGCGCCGGGTAGGCGAGAAGCTGTTCGTCAACGCCGGCAGCGTGGGGTGGCCCTACGAGGGCCGCCCGGGCGCGTACTGGGCGATCCTCGACCAGGGCGTCGAGCTGCGCCGCACCGATTACGACCTTCAGCGTGCGGCCGAGCTCGTCCGGGCGTCGGGACACCCGCGGGCCGAGGAGATCGCGGCAGAGAACATCCTCGTCTCGGCACCTCGGGCCGAGGCGCTCGGCGTCTTCGGCGGATGACCGAGCTGATCAACGTCGGCCGCGTCGGCAAGCCGCACGGGCTCGACGGGTCGTTCTTCGTCGAGCACGCGAGCGAG
>JBIOZO010000066.1:0-5058 GCA_044871215.1 Gaiellaceae bacterium
CGGAGACCGTCGGGCAGCTCGCGTCGCTGCCGAAGGGCGATGCGATCGCCACGGCCAAGCTCGCCGGGATCATGGCGGCCAAGCGGACGAGCGACCTGATCCCGCTCTGCCACCCGCTGCCGCTGACCCACGTCGGCGTCGATGTCGCGCTCGGCGAGGCCGAGGTCGAGATCGTCGCCTCCGCCGAGACGACCGCGCAGACCGGGGTCGAGATGGAGGCGCTCGTCGCCGCGTCGGTCGCGGCCCTGACTGTCTACGACATGGCGAAGGCGATCGACAAGGCGATGGAGATCGGTGAGGTGCGCCTGCTGGAGAAGACGAAGTCGTGAGGGCGGCCGTGCTGACCGTCTCCGACGGCGTTGCCGAGGGCACGCGGGAGGACGAGAGCGGCGAGACGCTCGCGTCGCTTCTCGCGGGCGAGGGCTACGAGGTCGAGCGCCGAGTCGTGCCCGACGACCGCGCCGCCATCGCCGAGGCGATCGCCGAGCTCGCGGAGGACGCTGCGGTCGTGCTCACGACGGGCGGGACCGGCCTCGGCCCGCGCGATGTCACGCCCGAGGCGACGGCCGAGGTGCTCGAGCGCGCCGCGCCGGGGATCGCCGAGGCACTGCGCGCCGACTCGCTGGCGAAGACGCCGCACGCCCTGCTCTCTCGTGGCCTCGCCGGCGTCCGAGGCCGGGCGCTCGTCGTGAACCTGCCGGGATCGCCGGGCGGCTGCCGCGACGGCTTCGAGGTCCTGCGACCCGCGCTGAAGCACGCGGTCGAGCTGCTCGCCGGCGAGCCGACGGCACATCGCCAGACATGACCGCCCTGGCGTACCCGGCCCGGTTCTACTCGCTCGTCAAGTTCGAGCACACGATCTTCGCGCTGCCGTTCGCCTACGTCGGCGCCTTCCTCGCGGTCGACGACGTGCCGAGCGCGCACGATCTGGTCTGGATCACCGTCGCGATGGTCGGCGCACGCTCGCTGGCCATGGGCCTCAATCGCCTGATCGACGCGGGCCTCGACGCGCGCAACCCGCGAACCGCCGGGCGCGAGCTCCCCAGCGGCCTGCTCTCGCCGGCCGCGGTGATCGCCTTCTGCGTCGCCTCGCTCGTCGTCTTCCTCGTCGCCGTCTTCCAGCTCGACCCGCTGGTGCACTTGCTCTGGCCCATCCCGGTGGCCGGCTTTGTGATCTACCCGTACCTGAAGCGCTGGACCTGGCTCTGCCATCTCTGGCTCGGCGCGGTGGACGGGCTCGCGCCGGTCGGCGCCTGGGCCGCGATCACGGGGACGATCCCGTGGGAGGCCTGGGCCCTTGGCGCGGCCGTCGCGCTCTGGGTGGCCGGGTTCGACTGCTTCTACGCGCTGCTCGACCTCGAGATCGACCGCGAGCAGGGCCTGCAGTCGGTCGCCACGCGCTTCGGCGAGCGCGGCGCCTTCTGGGGCGCGCGGATCCTGCACCTCGGCACGGTCGTCTTGCTCGTCGCCGCCGGACTCGGCCTCGACGTCGGCGTCTGGTACTGGCTCGGCGTTGCGGTCGTGGCAGGTCTGCTGGCCTACGAGCACTCGCTCGTCCGGCCCGGCGACCTGCGGCGGCTCGACACGGCGTTCTTCACCATGAACGGCGTCATCTCGGTCGCCTTCTTCGTCTTCGTGCTGCTCGACGTACTGTGATCCGCGCGGTCGGCCTCGAGAAGGACTACGGCGAGAAGCGCGTCCTGCGCGGGCTCGACTTCGAGCTCGAGCGTGGGGGCTTCCTCGTCGTCACCGGCGCGAACGGCTCGGGCAAGACGACGCTGCTGCGCCTCTGCGCGGGCCTGGCCGTGCCGACCGGCGGCACGCTCGAGGTCGAGCCCCAGCGCGGGGCGATCGGGTTCCTCGGTCACGAGCCGCTCGTCTACCGGGAGCTGACGGCGCTCGAGAACCTCGACCTCTACGGCCGGCTCTACCGCGTGCCGGAGCGGCGCGAGCGGATCGGGATGCTGCTCGAGCGCTTCGGTCTCTGGGAGGCGCGCGGCGAGCGCGCAGCGAAGCTCTCGCGCGGCCAGCTCCAGCGGCTCGCGCTCTGCCGCTCGCTCCTGCACAAGCCCGAGCTCCTGATCCTCGACGAGCCGTTCAGCGGCCTGGATGCCGAGGGGGCCGACCTGCTCGACCGCGAGCTCGCCGCCATGCGCGAGCGGCGCACGATCGTCGTGGCGACCCACGACCCCGAGCGGGTCGCGCCGCTCGCCGGCGGGAAGCTGGCCCTTGCGTAGCTACCTCGCCGACACCGCGACGCTGGCCCGCAAGGACCTGCGCCTCGAGCTGCGCGCCCGCGACACGCTGCCGGCGATGCTGCTGTTCGTGGTCGCGATCCTGGTCGTCTTCCACTTCGCCCTGCCGTCTGGCTCCTCCCGCCTCGCCGAGCTCGGGCTGCTCTGGGTCGCGATCCTCTTCACGGCGCTGCTCGGCCTCGGGCGTGCGTTCGTCGCCGAGCGCGAGCAGGGCCTGCTCGACGGGCTCGTGCTGGCGCCGGTCGACCGCAGCGCGATCTGGCTGGCGAAGGGGATCGCGACGCTCGCGTTCCTCGTCGCGGCCGAGCTCGTCGCGCTGCCCGCGTTCGCGCTGTTCTTCGAGCCGGTCGGCTGGTCGACGGTAGCGGGCGTGCTGCTCGCCGACCTCGGTATCTGCGCCGTGGGGACGCTGCTCGCGGCTATGGCCGCCGCCGGCCGCGCGCGCGAGCTCCTGCTGCCGCTGCTCTTCCTGCCGCTGGCCCTGCCGATCGTGATCGGCGGCGTCGGGGCGAGCGTGGCCGACGGCTCGGGCCGCTATCTCGGCTTCCTGGCGCTCTACGACGCGATCTTCGCGCTGCTCGCCTGGGCGTCGTTCGAGTACGTGATCACGGAGTAACCGCGCCGGCGATTGCCTCGATGTGCCGGTGGTCGGTGCCGCAGCAGCCGCCGAAGACGCTCAGGCCGGGCAGTCGCTCAGAGAGCTCGCGGTAGGCCGCCGCCAGCTCTGCCGGGTCACCTTCGTCGAGCGTCTCCGCTTCGTCGAGTTCGGCATGGCTCAGCTTCGAGGCATTGGCGCGGATGCCTCGCAGACGTCCGATCCACGGCGCATCCGCCTCGAGCGCGCCGGCGAAGTGGGTGGGGTGCGCGCAGTTGAGCATGAAGTAGGCGGCAGCTCCATCCGTCTGGGCATCCACCTGCTCGATCGCTTCACCGAGCGTCTCGCCGCTGGGAAGCCGGCCGTCGGTCTCGACCGTGAACGAGATGACCACCGGGAGCCCCGCGTTGTGCACGGCCCTCACGATCCCGACTGCCTCATCCGCGTAGGTCAGCGTCAACGCGCTGACCGCGTCTGCGGCGGTGTCGGCGAAGATCTCGGCCTGGAAGGAGTGGTACCGCTCCGCTTCTGCCGCCGTCATCTGCTCGCCGACGACATAGCCGTCGCCGCGCGGACCGATGCAGCCGCTGATCAGCAGCGGTGGGTCGCCGCCGGTCTCGGCCCGCAGGCCCTCGAGCAACGCGACGCCGCGGCGGTTGAGCTCAGCGAGCCGGTCTCGCGAGTAGCCGAGCCGCTCACCCCAATCCGTGCTTGCCCGCCAGGTCGGCGTGTCGAGCAAGACACCTGTGCCGTGCTCGCGGGCGATCGCCAGGTAACGGCGGAAATACGCCCGTAACGCCTCGGAACCGGCGTCGTCGTCGAGCAAGACGACGCTCGCGAAGTCCGGTAACTCGAGGCCCTCGTGAAAGATCAACACCGTTTCCATCCCGCCGTCCGTGATGAACGTGGGACCGTCGAGCTGCGGCAGGCTCACGTCGCGGGCACGGGCGCGCCGCGCCGCGCGAGGCGGCGTTGCTCGCGCTCGTCCGGCCACATCGCGACCAGCGAGCCGAGGAGGAAGACGAAGCCGGCCAGCCAGATCAGGTCGACGAGCGGGTTGACGAGCGCCTTGATCACGACGGAGCCGTCGCTGTTGAACTGGTCGCCGATCAGGAACAGGTCCTGCGCGCGCAGCCAGTCGGTGCGGATGCCGACCTCGTTCGAGACCTGGTCCTCGACCGGGTATCTGTTCTTGCCCGCCAAGTAGGTGCCGAGGCTCTGGCCGTCGCGGGAGACCGCGAGGCGCGCACGGATCTCGGTGCGGTTGGGCTCGTTCTGCTCGACCGAGCCGAGGTAGCGCAGGTCGTAGCCGCCGATCCGCATCGTCTGGCCGGGCTCGAGCTTCTGCACCTTGGTCGAGCCGTACGCGCCGCCCGCTACGCCGAGCGCGAGCAGGACGATCGCCGCGTGGACGATGTAGCCGCCGTAGCGCCGCCGGTTGCGGCCGACGAGCGACGAGAACGCGGCCGGCCAGCTGGAGCGGTCGAGCGCGCGCCGCGCCCGCGTGCCGCGGATGAACTCGAGCGCGATCGCCCCGAGCACGAACGCGCAGAAGGTGTAGGCGATAAGGCCGGGCTTGCTGGAGCCGGCGCCGAGCACGACGAGCACGATCCCGCACGCGAGAGCAAAGACTGCCGGCCCCACGAGGCTCGAGCCCAGCGCGCGCAGCGACGTCCGGCGCCAGGCGACGAGCGGGCCGATGCCCATCAGTAGGAGCAGCGGCAACCCGAGCACGCGCAGGAAGAAGTCGAAGTAGGGCGGTCCGACAGTGATCTTCTCGCCGCGCACGAGCTCGGATAAGAGCGGGAAGGCCACACCCCAGAGCACCGTCAGCGTGAGCGCGACGAGCAGCAGGTTGTTGTAGAGGAACGCAGCCTCACGTGACGCGAGTGACTCCAGGCGCGTCTTCGTCCGCAGAAGCGGCAGCCGCCAGAAGATCAGCGCCGTCGAGAACGCGGCGACGACAGCGATGAAGCCGAGCAGCCACGGCCCGATCGACGACTGCGTGAAGCTGTGGATCGAGCTGATCACTCCGCTGCGCGTGAGGAAGGTGCCGAACAGCGAGAGGCAGAACGCGAGCGAGACGAGCACCGCGTTCCAGACGCGAAGCATGTTCTTCCGCTCCTGCACCATCACCGAATGGAGGAATGCGGTCGACGCGAGCCACGGCATCAGCGCGGCGTTCTCGACCGGGTCCCAGGCGTAGTA
>JBIOZO010000067.1:0-11027 GCA_044871215.1 Gaiellaceae bacterium
GCCTGGAGCCGGAGCAGCACCTGCTGCGTCACGTCGGGGTGCTCGCGCAGGAAAGCGGTTGCGTTCTGCCGTCCCTGGCCGAGCCGTTCCTCCTCGAAGCTGAAGTGCGAGCCGGACTTCTGGACGACCTTCCGCTCGATCGCCGCATCGAGGACGGTGCCCTCCCAGGAGATGCCGGCGCCGTAGATGATGTCGAACTCGGCCTGCTTGAACGGCGGCGCGACCTTGTTCTTGACCACCTTCACACGCACGCGGTTGCCGTAGGCCTCGACGCCGTCCTTGAGTGTCTCGATGCGCCGGATGTCGAGCCGCACCGACGAGTAGAACTTCAGTGCACGTCCGCCCGGGGTCGTCTCCGGGTTGCCGAACATCACGCCGATCTTCTCGCGCAGCTGGTTCGTGAAGAGGCAGATCGTGTCGGTGCGGTTGAGCGTTCCCGCCAGCTTGCGTAGCGCCTGGCTCATCAGCCTCGCCTGCAGGCCGACGTGGGAGTCGCCCATCTCGCCTTCGATCTCCGCCTTCGGCGTCAGCGCCGCGACCGAGTCGACCGCAACCACGTCGAGCGCGCCGGAGCGGATCAGCAGCTCGGCGATCTCGAGCGCCTGCTCGCCGGTGTCGGGCTGGGAGACGAGCAGCTCGTCGATGTTGACCCCGATTCGCTTCGCGTACGCGGGATCCATCGCGTGCTCGGCGTCGATGAAGGCGCAGATGCCGCCGCGGCGCTGGGCCTCGGCGATCACGTGGTAGACGAGCGTCGTCTTGCCCGACGACTCCGGGCCGAAGACCTCGACGATGCGGCCACGCGGCAGCCCACCGATCCCGAGCGCGAGGTCGAGCGAGAGCGAGCCGGTCGAGACGGCTCCGATCGAGACCTGGGCCTGGTCGTTCATGCGCATCACCGAGCCCTTGCCGAACTGGCGCTCGATCTGGCCGAGCGCGGTGTCGAGAGCCTGCTCGCGGTCCACTCTTATCTCCCTCCCACTTCCACGGATTCGAGGACTTCGTATTGCGCCCCACCGGGGCGTAGCCGTGACAGGTAAGCAGCCGCGTCGGACGGCACGAACGGCTCCAGCGCCGGCAGCGCCGGGTGCAGGCGCGGGCGTTCGCGGAAGCGCACGACAGTCACGTGCGGCAGCCACTTTCGGCGCTCGGGCTCGTAGACGCCCAGCGCCTGGAGCCGCAGCTGGAGATCGGATGCGAGCGCGGCGGCACGGCCTCCCTCGTCGTCGAACGCGAGCATCCCGACGCTGCGGGTCTCGCGGTACGAGCGCACCGTGAGCCTCGCGAGCTCCGCGCGCGCAGCGGCCTCGCGCAGCGCGCCGAGGATCCCCTCCAGCTCCCCGGCCACGCGGTGCCCGAGGAACGCCAGCGTGACGTGCAGGTTCGCGCGCGCGACCGGCCTGATGCCCGGGACGTCGAGGGCCTCGCGCTGCCAGGCCGCGAGCCTGTCGAGCGTCGGGTCGGGGAGCCGCAGGGCGCAGAAGAGGCGTATGCGCTCATCGACGTCGAAGCTACCAGCAGCGGTCACGCCGAATCGTCGCGACTTCGTGCCAGAAGCACGCGCACGAAATGCAGCGCGGCCACCGTCGACCGCCCGCGTATAGCCCCGCGATCACCGGGCAGGTCCAACCTTCTTGACAGCGAGCCGTCCGGCCCCTCCGCATGCACGAACACGAGCCCCACCGGCTTATCCGCCGAGCCGCCGCCCGGGCCTGCGACCCCCGTTACCGCGACCGCGACGTCGGCGCCGAGCCGCATCCTCGCGCCGGCGGCCATCGCCGCAGCAGCTTCAGCAGAGACCGCGCCGTGCCGCTCGAGCACCTTGGCCGAGACGCCAAGCTCGCTCGCCTTCACCTCGTTGGAATACGCGACAACGCCCCCGACGAAGACGTCGCTCGATCCGGCAACGGAGGTCAGGCGAGCGGCAACCAGGCCTCCGGTACACGACTCGGCCGTCGCGAGCTTCAGCCCGCGCTTGCGACAGGTGTCCAGCACGAGCTCCTCCACCGGGCGCTCGTCCTCGGCGAACAGATGCCGGCCTGCGCGCGCTCGAAGCCCTGCGACGAGCTCGTCCGCGCGCCCGCGCCCCTCTTCCTCCACGAACAGGTCGACGTGGATCTCGAACTCACGTGCGCAGATCGTCGCGGTCACGCCCTCGCCCTCTCCCCCGCTTTCTCGCAGCGCTCGCGCGATCTCCGACTCGCTCGCTCCGTAGAAGCGCAGAACGAGCCTGTCGGGTTCACGCGCGCGCGAGAGGACCTTGCGCACGGGCTCCGACTCCAGCGCGCGGGGCCAGAGGCGCTGGAGCTCGCTCGGTGGGCCGGGAAGCACCACCACCGCGCCGTCGCCATGCTCGAGCACCAGTGCGGGAGCCGTGCCGGCGATGCCGACGACCAGCGCGCCCTCTGGCAGCGTCGCCTGCTTGCGCACGCCCTCGGCGAAGTCGGCGTACGGCCGATCCAACCGCTCGGCGATCGCGCGCGAGGTCGACTCGATCTCCGTCTCGAGCTCCTTGTCGACGACGAGCTCGCGCCCGGTCACGTGGGCGACCATCTCCACCGAACGGTCGTCATGCGTCGGCCCGAGCCCCCCCGAGAGGCAGCAGAGGTCGGCCTCGAGCCCTTCGCGGACCGCCGCCTCGAGCTCCGCCGGATCGTCGCCGACGATCGAGATCCGCACCGGCTCGACGCCAAGGCGCAGGAGCTCTGCTGCGAGGAACGGGCCATTTGCGTCGCGCCGGTCGCCGCGGACGAGCTCGCTGCCGGTGACGACGACGAAACCCCGCGGGCGGCTCAAGCGGCCTGCGAGAAGCCGTGCGTGGTGAAGACGTACGACCCGGGGCGGCTGACGTGCACCAGTTGGCCGTTGTAGACGACCGCGAGATTCCCCGGGTTGCCGAAGTTGACCCAGAGGCGGCGCGCGACGAAGCGCTGGGACTGGCCGGGCTCGACCGTGCCCGTGAAGCGGCTCTTGCCGGCGGCCGACCAGTTGCGCACTTCCATCCAGCAGTTGCCGTTGAGCGCGCGCACGTAGAGCCGGAACGAGACCGGCTTGGTCGGCGCCTTCTTGGTCGGCGTCGCCGCGGGCAGGACCTTCTTCTGCGCCGTGGTCGTCCCGAGGTTGGGGATCGGCTCGCTGGGGTTGCCGCCGGACTTCCAGGCCGCGATGAAGAAGACGACCAGCGCGGCGATCCCGGCGAGCGCAAAGGCGATCCAGCGCCGCTCGAGGCGCCGGTGGTGTGTAGCCACATTGGACGTGCGCCTGGCCACGACCGGTTCGCGCGGCTCCTCCCCGTCGCCGAAGCGCGAGTTGAACTCGTCGACGTAGAGCTGCCCGTCGAGCCCGAGGTAGTCCGCATAGGTGCGCAGGAAGCCCTTGACGTACGTCTGGGCCGGGAGGGCGTCGAAGCTCTCCTCCTCGAGCGCCCGCAGGTACCGGGCGCGGATCTTGGTGGAGAGCTCAGCCTCCCCCAGCTCGATCTGCTGACGGACTCGGGCCTCGCGCAGGCTGTTGCCGATCTCGAACACCTGAGCGGCCGATTGTAGTGCCGATACGAAGCGACCGGGCTAGCCGATCACGTTCAGCACTGCGTAGACCGCCAGCGCGATTCCGGCGCTGACGCCGATGCAGAGCGCGATCACGCCCAGCAGGCGCCCCACGCGGGCCGCATTCTCGCCGCCGAGGCGTCCCAGCGTGCGCTCGATGTTGCGGAAGCCGCGCCTGGCCAGGAGGACGGCCGCGCCGCCGAGGACGGCGGAGCCACAGGTCGCAGCGGTCGCCTGCACGATCGTGACGTTCTCGAGCCGCCGCGCGGCCAGATACGCGAGGACGGGGACGGCGAGCCCGAGCAGAGCGAGCACGAGCGAGCCGCGCGCTGCGTCGTTTCGCCGGCGCAGGCTATTGCTTCTTGTAGGGACGTCCAACGGCTGCGGGCGGGATGGTGCGCCCGATCACGCCGGCGACGGCGATCAGGGTGAGCACGTACGGCAGCGCCTGGAAGAGCGTGGCGGCGTTGTCCGAGTAGACGTTCAGCCGGAACGCGAGCGCGGTCGAGAGGCCGAACAGCAGCGCAGCTCCGAAGGCGCCGAACGGGCGCCAGTTACCGAAGATGAGCGCCGCGAGGGCGATGAAGCCCCGGCCGGCCGTCACGTTCTCGTTGAACGTGTTCAGGTAGCCGACGGTGAGGTACGCCCCGCCGAGGGCGGCCAGCACGCCGGACAGCACCACCGAGCCGTAGCGGACGAGGTAGACGTTGATGCCCACGGTGTCGGCCGCTCGCGGGTGCTCACCGCAGGCCCGGATGCGCAGTCCGACCGGTGTCTTGAACATGACCACGTACGAGAGCGGAACCAGCAGGATCGCAAACCAGATCATGTAGTTCAGGTTCCCGAAGGAGTTCCCGAAGAACGACGTGCTCGACGTGCTGGTCAGGTGCAGGTTCGGGACCTGCGCGACGCCGGTCGGGATGTTCTCGCCGTGGTAGAGCTGCACGAAGAAGTAGCCCGTGATCCCCAGCGCGAGGAAGTTCACCGCCGTCCCTCCGACGATCTGGTCGGCGCGTAAGTGGATCGCGAAGTACGCGTGCACCAACGCGAGCAGGCCGCCGGAGGCCGCACCGATCGCGATCCCCCAGAACCAGCTCCCCGTCTTGTCGGCGCCCCAGATGCCCCAGAACGCGCCCATCAGCATCATCCCTTCGAGGCCGATGTTCACGACGCCCGAGCGCTCGGAGAACATGCCGCCGATGGCCGCGTACGTCAGCGGGGTTGCGAACACGAGCGTCTGGGCGATCAGGCTCGCGTCGACGACCTGGTCGAGGTTCGACGAGCTCGAGCGGGTCGCCAGGTAGGCCAGCACGGCGCCGAAGAGCCCCGAGATGATGGCGCCGCCGCCGACGCGGTAGGCGCCGCGGCTGACGGCGACCACGCCGCACATCGCGCCCAGGATGCCGGCCACCACCGACCACACGGGCGAGGAGGCCTCGATCGGCGGGATCGACAGCCAGAGCGCGAGCAGGCCGAGCAGGATTCCGAGGATCCCGATCGCCTTCGGCTCCAGGAACCGTGAAGCGCCGTTCTTGACCGTTCCGACGTAGGTGCTCACGTCTTTGCCTCCGCAGCTCTCGCGCGTGCCGCGGGCTCGCGGCGACGGACCTTCCGCCGCGCGTTCCACACCGCAAGGATGAGCACGTCCGCGCCGACGAACAGCACGACCAGCCCCTGGATGATCTCGGTCAGGTGGCCGGCAAGGCTCGGATCGATCGTCCCCGACTGCAGGCCGTGCGTCGTGCCGTAGACGAGGCCGCCGAAGAGCAGCGACGCCAGCCCGACGCCGACTGCCGTGTTGCGGCCGAGCAGGGCGACCGCGATCCCGAGGAAGCCGATCGTCGTCGCCTGGATGTCGATCGTGCCGTAGTGGTGCAGGTAGCCGAGCATGTCGATCCCGCCGGCGAGGCCTGCGAACGCCCCGGAGATCGCCATCGCGCGCAGGTAGTTCGTTCGCACCCTGATGCCGCCGTACGCTGCGGCCTCAGGGTTGAAGCCGACCGCGCGCACCTCGTAGCCGAGCGTGGTCCGGTTGAGCACGACCCAGAAGACGACCAGCATCCCGATCGCGATGAAGAAGCCGATGTGCAGGCCCTGAAGGGCGGGGATGCCCCAGAAGACGGGCAGTTGCGCACCCGGAACGACGTCGGCCGAGATCGGGATGTCGAGCGGGACGTTCTTCGGCGCCTGCAGCGGGCCGCCCTGCTGGAACACCCAGACGCCGAGCCAGTAGGCGATCCAGTTCAGCATGATCGTCGTGATCACCTCGTGGGCACCGACCGTCGCCTTCAGAAAGCCTGCGATACCGGCCCACACAGCGCCGGCCGCGGCGGCAATCACTACCCCTAGCAGGATGTGCGCGGGCCGGGACATGTTCACGAACGAGACCCCCACCCAGTTGGCGCAGATGAGCCCGACGATGTACTGGCCGTTGCCGCCGATGTTGAAGAGGCCGCAGCGGAACGCGAAGGCGACGGCGAGGCCGCAGAGGATCAGCGTCGTCGTCTGCAGAAGGGTCTGGCTGAAGTTGTAGGGCGCCGTGTGCGCGATGTCCGTGTCCCACGGATGCGCAAGCCAGTTCAGGCCGGCGCCGTTGATGATGTCCCAGTAGGCCTGGAACGGGTTGTGGCCCGTCGCGGCGATCACCACCCCGCCGATCAGGAAGGCGACGAGCGCGGTGATGACCGGCGTGATCACCCCGCCGGCGCGCTGCCAGGCGGCCAGCCGCGATGCCGGCGTGAGCGGAGCCTCGCGTGCGAGCTCCTCCGGCTGCGGGCCCTGCTGCGGGGCGAGCGGCTCGCTCATGACGCCGCCGTGGCCTCCGCCGCTCGCCGCCGGCCGCCGAGCATCTCGATCCCGATCTCCTCCTCGGTCGCTCCAGAGGTGTGCTCGGCGACGATCTGGCCCTCGTACATGACGAGGATCCGGTCGGAGAGCGAGAGCGCCTCGTCGAGCTCGAGCGACACGAGCAGGATGGCTCGGCCCTCGTCCCGCTCCTCGATCAGGCGGCGGTGCAGGTACTCGATCGCGCCGACGTCGAGCCCGCGCGTCGGCTGGGCTGCGATCAAGACCTTGGGGTCGCGGGCCACCTCGCGCGCCGCGACGAGCTTCTGCTGGTTGCCGCCCGAGAGCGCCCCCGCGCGCGTTTGCGGGCCGCCACCCCGGACGTCGAACTCCTTGATCAGCTCGCGAGCGCGCTGCACCAGGCGGCGCGGGAAGAGCCAGCCGAAGCGAGAGGCAGGCAGGCGGTTGTAGTCGTGCAGCGCGATGTTCTCGGCGATCGAGAACTCGAGGACGAGTCCGCGCCGCTGACGATCCTCTGGGATGTGGCCGACGCCCACGTCGAGCATCCGCCGCGCTGTCGGGTGCTGCACGGCCTCGCCGGCCACGAGCACCTCGCCTGACTGACGCCCGCGGAGGCCGGTGATCGCCTCGATCAGCTCGCTCTGGCCGTTTCCCTCGACGCCGGCCAGGCCGACGATCTCGCCGGCTCGCACGCTGAGCGAGACGTCGCGCACGACGGGCAGGCCTCGCTCGTCGTTGACCGAAAGATTGCGCACCTCGAGCAGCACGTCACCGACGTCGGGCGTCTTCTTCTCGACCCGGAGCAGCACCTCGCGCCCGACCATCATCTTGGCGAGGCCGTCCTCGGTCGCGCCCTCGCGCGGGATCGTGTCGATCTTCTTGCCGCGCCGGAGGACGGTGATCCGGTCGGCGATCTCGAGCACTTCCTTCAGCTTGTGGCTGATGAAGATGATCGACGTGCCTTCTGCCTGGAGGCTCTTGACGATCTCGAACAGCTCGCCCGCCTCCTGCGGGGTGAGCACCGCGGTCGGCTCATCCAGGATCAGGAGCTTCGCGCCGCGGTAGAGGGCCTTCAGGATCTCCACCCGCTGCTGCTGGCCGACGCTGATCGACTCGACCTTCGCCCGCGGGTCGACGGCGAGGCCGAAGCGGGTCGAGAGCTCGCGGACGCGCTCGACGGCGGAGTCATAGTCGAGCAGCACGCCGGCTTTCGTCGGCTCGACCTCGAGGACGATGTTCTCGGCGACCGTCATCACCGGGATCAGCATGAAGTGCTGGTGCACCATCCCGATCCCGCGGTCGATCGCATCCTTGGCGGAGTGGAAGGTCACGCGCTGGCCGTTCAACAGGATCTCGCCCTCGTCCGGCCGATAGAGGCCGTAGAGCATGTTCATGAGCGTCGACTTGCCGGCGCCGTTCTCGCCGAGCAGGGCGTGAACCTCGCCTTCGCGGAGGTCGAAGTCGACGTGGTCGTCGGCGACGACCCCGGGGAACCGCTTCGTGATGCCCCGCATCTCGAGGACGGGCGCCGCTTCCACTGCGGGTGATTCTATGGAGTCGCCGCGAACGGGGCTACTGGAGCTTCGTCGGTACCTTGACGTCGCCCGAGATGATCTTCTGCTTGAGGTCGTTCATCTTGTCGATGAACGCCTTCGGCACCGCGGGGTTGATCTTGCCCACGTCCATGCCCCCGTTCGCCAGGGTGAACTGCAGATCCTGGTTCCCCTTGAACTGGCCGTTCTTCGTCGCCTCGATCACCTTCACGACACCCTGGTCGACCCGCTTGACCCCGCTCGTCAGGACGCGCCCGGCGTCGTTGTACTGATCCTTGTCGACGCCGATGCCCCAGCGGCCGTGCTGCGCGGCCGCCTTCAGCGTCCCGAGCCCGCAGCCCCCGGCGACCTGGAAGAGCACCTGGGAGCCCTGCCCGATCTGGTTCTCGGCGACCGCCTTGCAGAGGTCGGACTTGACGAAGTCGCCGGAGTAGCCCACGAGCACCTTCACCTTGGGGTTGAAGAGCTTGGCGCAGTACTCGTATCCGGCGATCCAGATGTCGACGGGCGGAATGTGGAGGCCCCCGACAGCGCTGATGATCTGCTTGCCGCCCTGTTTCTTGGCCATCTCGGCGGCCAGGTAGCCGACCAGACAGCCCGACTGGTTGGCGGCATAGTCGAGGCCCATGATGTTCGGGTGGTCGGCCTTCAGCACGCTGCCCGTGATGCACGTCTTCGCCGCGCCCTTGGCGCAGTAGTCGGTGATCGCGAACTTCCCCTGCGGGTAGCGGGCGGCAACCGTCTCCAGCGTGTCCGCGAGGAGAAAGCCGGCGGCGATCGTGATGTTCGCCTTGCGGCGCACCGCCGTTGCGAGGTTCGGCACGTAGTCCGAGGTCGAGTTCGACTGGAGCGGGAGCGTCTTGATCCCGAACTTCCGCTTCGCCTGATTCAGGCCCTCGAGCTGCGACTGGTTGAAGGAGCGGTCGTTGAACTTGCCGATGTCGCTGACGAGCGCCGCGGTGAAGGTCGACCCCGAGGTCGTCGTTCCCTGCTCCGTGCCCGACGATGACTTGCTGCTCGAACCGCAGCCGGCCGCGAACGCGGTCAGCAGCGCGAGGGCGATTCCGTACGACACGTAACGGCGACCGATTCGCACAGCTTGCATTGTTGTATCAGACGGCGAAGGCGGGCCCGGAGGCCCGCCTTCGCAGCATCGAAGAAGCTAGACCGTCACGAGAGCTTCGTCGGGACCTTCAGCTTCCCGAGGATGATCTTCGCCTTGATCTTGTTCATCGCGGTGATGAACTTCTTCGGCACGGTCGGGTTGATCTTGCCGATGCCCATGCCGCCGTTCTTCAGCGTGAACTGCAGGTCACGGTTGCCCTTGAACTTGCCGGCCTTGGTCGTCTTGATCACCTGGTAGACGCCGAGCCCGACCTTCTTGACGCCGCTGGTCAGAACCCGAGCGGAGTCCTTGTACTGGTCCTTGTCGACGCCGATGCCCCAGATCTTGTGGGCGGCGGCGGCCTTCAGCGTGCCGAGGCCGCAACCACCGGCGACCTGGAACTCGACGTAGGAGCCCTGCGCGATCTGGTTCTCCGCGACCGTCTTGCAGAGGTCGGACTTGACGAAGTCGCCGGAGTACCCGACGAGCACCTTGATGCTCTTCTTGTACAGCTTGGCGCAGTGCTTGTAGCCCGCGATCCAGATGTCGACCGGCGGGATGTGCAGGCCGCCGACGGCGCCAATCGTGTTCTTGTGCGCCCGAACCGCCATCTCGGCCGCCAGGTAGCCGACGAGGCAGCCTGACTGGTTGGCCGCGTAGTCGAGCCCCATCACGTTCGGATGATCGTTCTTCAGGACGCTGCCGGTGATGCACTTCGCGGCCGCACCCTTGGCGCAGTAGTCGGTGATCGCGAACTTCGAGTTCGGGAACTGGTCCGCGAACGTCTCGAGCGTGTCCGCGAGCAGGAACCCTGCGGCGATCGTGAGGTTCGACTTCGAACGAACCGCCTGGTTGAAGTTCGGCGTGTAGTCCGAGGTCGAGTTCGACTGCAGCGGCAGGATGTTGACCTTCAGCTCCTTCTTCGCCCGCTTGAGACCCTCCAGCTGGGACTGGTTGAACGACCGATCGGTGAACTTGCCGATGTCGCTGATGAGCGCGGCCTTGAACGTGGCCTTGCTCGCCTGCGGCGACGCCTGGCTCGAGCTGCTGCCGACGAGCGCGGCCAGCGCGGCCAGAACCGTCACCACGAGCAGCGCAGCGACGATCGAGATACGACGTGACACCTTCACTTGCCCTCCCTGAATTGAAAACGCGCGTGTGAAAACGCCTGAACCAACAAGCAAAAGACGAGCGATGCTAACCCGAAGTTAGGCGGACTGCATAGTCCGAACGGCCTGTTTTGGGGGAATCCGGTCCTAGATCGCGTCGCTCAGCTGCGGCAGTGCGGACTCGTCCACGAGCACCCGCCGCGGCTTGGACCCCTCGTACCCCGAGATGATCCCGCGGCGCTCGAGCATGTCGATCAGCCGGCCGGCTCGCGTGTAGCCAACCCGCAGGCGGCGCTGAAGCAGCGAGACCGACGCGGTCTGGGTCTGGACGACTACTTCGATCGCCTTGTCGAGCAAGGGATCCTCGTCGGGGTCGAAGTCGCCTTCCACCTCGTCCGCCTCCGCCGCGGCCTCGGGCGCCTCGAGCAGGCTCTCGTCGAGCTCCTGCGCACGCTGCGCCCGGCACTGCTCGACGATCAGCGCGATCTCGTCCTCGGTCACGAACGCACCCTGGACGCGCTGCAGGCGCGAGGTGCCGAGCGGCTTGAACAGCATGTCACCCTGGCCGAGCAGGCTCTCGGCGCCGGCCTGGTCGAGGATCACGCGAGAGTCGGTCTGGCTCGAGACGGCGAACGCGATGCGGCTCGGGACGTTCGCCTTGATCATCCCGGTGATCACGTCCACCGACGGGCGCTGCGTCGCGAGCACGAGGTGGATGCCGACCGCGCGCGCCTTCTGGGCGAGGCGGATGATCGAGTCCTCGACGTCGGCCGGCGCGACCATCATCAGGTCCGCGAGCTCGTCGATCACGCACAGCACGTAGGGCAGCGCGGCCTCGCCGCGGCTCTCGCGCACCTTGTTCATCTCGATCAGGTTGCGCGTGCGCGCGAGCGCCATGTACGAGTAGCGC
>JBIOZO010000068.1:0-5254 GCA_044871215.1 Gaiellaceae bacterium
GCGCCCATCAGCGTCCCGCCCGTGCCGAGCCCCGCGACGAGCACGTCGACGCGGTCGAGCGACTCGGCGATCTCGGCGCCGGTGCCCTCGTAGTGCGCGCGCGGGTTCGCCTCGTTCGCGTACTGGAACGGCATGAAGTACTTCGGCTCGCGTCCGGCGAGCTCCAGCGCGCGACGGACGGCGCCGTTCGAGCCCTCCTCGCCCGGCGTCAGGACGAGGCGCGCGCCGAACAGGCGCAGGAGCCGCTTCCGCTCCTCCGTCGCGTTCTCCGGCATCACGCACGTGAGCGGATAGCCCTTGAGCTTCGCGACGAGCGCCAGCGAGATGCCGGTGTTCCCGCTCGTCGGCTCGAGCAGCTCGCGTCCCGGCTCGAGCTCGCCCGAGGCCTCGGCCGCGTCGATCATCGCCTTCGCGACACGGTCCTTGATCGAGCCGGTCGGATTCTCGCCTTCGAGCTTCGCGAAGATCCGCACCCCCTCCTTGGGCGCGAGCCGGCTCAGCTCGACGAGCGGGGTGTCGCCGACGAGGCTGAGGAGCGAGTCCGCGACCGTCAGCACGATCCGCCGGCCATCGCTGGCAGGAGGATCAGCGTCGAGCCCTCGCGGACCGGCGTGTCGATGCCGCCGAGCGTGCGGATGTCCTCGCCGTCGACGTAGACGTTCACGAACTCGGCGACGTGGCCGTCCTCCCAGATGCGCTCCTGGAGCGCGGGGAACCGCTGCGTCAGGCCCTCGAGCACGTCGCGGACGCTCTCGCCGGCGACCTCGACCTGGCGCTCGCCGCCGGCCTCGGCGCGGAGCGTCGGCGGGATCCGGATCGTGCTCACGCCGTGACCCCGCGGCCCGGCGCCGCGCAGAACTCGACGTAGTCGATGTACTCCGTGATCGTCGGCGACTCGCCGCAGACCGGGCAGGCGGGGTCGCGGCGGAGCGCGACCTCGTCGAACGTCGCGGTCAGGGCGTCGAAGAGGAGCAGGCGGCCGACGAGCGGCGTGCCGATCCCGAGCGCGAGCTTCAGCGCCTCGTTCGCCTGGAGCGAGCCGAACACACCGGGCAGGACGCCGAGCACGCCGCCCTCGGCGCAGCTCGGCGCCAGCTCCGGCGGCGGCGGCTGCGGGAACAGGCAGCGGTAGCACGGGCCGTCGCCGGGCTTGAAGACGGTGACCTGGCCCTCGAAGCGGAAGATCGAGCCGTGGACGACCGGGATGTCGTGCCAGACCGATGCGTCGTTGACGAGGTAGCGCGTCGGGAAGTTGTCGGCCCCGTCGACGATCACGTCCCAGCCGGGCTCGAGGATTCGGTCGATGTTCTCGGAGGTCAGCCGCTCGCGGAACGGCACGACCTCGACATCGGGGTTGAGCGCCTCGATCGTGCGCCGCGCCGAGTCGGTCTTCGGCTCGCCGAGCGAGTTCGTCGAGTGGACGATCTGGCGCTGCAGGTTCGTCTCGTCGACCACGTCGGCATCGATGATCCCGAGCTTGCCGACGCCCGCGGCGGCGAGGTAGAGGGACGCCGGCGAGCCGAGCCCGCCCGCGCCGATCAGCAGCACGCGCGAGTCGAGCAGCTGCAGCTGGCCCTCCTCGCCGACCTCGGGGATCAGCAGGTGACGGCTGTAGCGGGTCGCCCGCTCGGGGCCGAGCGAGCGGGGGAGATCGGTCGGAAGGCCGTCGCGCTTCCAGTCCTCGAAGCCACCCGCGAGCGAGCTGGCGTGCTCGTAGCCGAGCTCCGTCAGCGTCTTCGCTGCGAAGGCCGAGCGGTTGCCCTGCGCGCAATAGAGCAGCACCGGGTGCGAGCGGTCCGGCGCGACGCGCTCGATCCGCGACTCGAGGTTCCCGCGAGGCACGTGAACTGCGCCGGGGATGCGGCCCTGCTCCCACTCGTCGCGCTCGCGTACGTCGACGAGCAGGGGCGCGTCGTCGCCGTCGAGCAGCTCCTGCGCGCGCCGCGCGTCGATCTCGTCGATGGAGGCTTTCGCCTCCTGGAGCAGCTCGCGGTAGGTCGGCATGGCTTTCGATTGTATAGCGAGGGATGCGAGTGGCCGAGAGCGCGGCGGCTATCGTCGCCGAGTGAGCTCGCGCAGCCGCGTCTTCTCGCTGGTCACCCTGGCGGCGGTCGTCGCCTCCGGGGTCGTGGTCGTCGGGGTGCTTGCTACTCGCGGGCACATTCCGGGTTCCGCGAAGCCGCGCAGCGGCCATCCGCCGCTGAGCCTGGCGCTCGGCGACCGCGCCGACCGCGAGGCACGCGAGCTCGACAGGGCGCAACGCCTCTACGGCGCGAAGAACTACGACGGGGCCGCCGCGATCTTCAACCGCTACCGCTCGCTCGAGGCGCAGGTTGGCGCGGCACTCGCGGCGTGGCCGTCCGCGTCGATCCAGCGGCTCGAGACGCTGCAGGCCGCGAACCCGCGCAGCGCGCTCGTCGCACTCCACCTCGGGCTTGCGTACTACTGGGATCGGCGCGAGGACGATGCGCTGGCCCAGTGGCGCCTGGCGGCGCAGCAGCCCGACACGCCGTACGCGGTCCGCGCCGGCGACTTCCTCCATCCGCAGTACGCGCCCGGGCTGCCGCGCTTCGTGCCCTCGTTCCAGCCGCCGCTGCGGATCCGTGCGCTGCCCGGCCCGCAGCAGGTCGCCGCCCTCCGCGCCGACGCCGCGCGCGGCGGGGCGCACGCGAAGATCCTGTACGGCACCGCGCTCCAGCAGCTCGGCCGGCCGCTCTCGGCCGAGCGCCAGTTCGAGGCGGCCGCCCGGCTCGCCCCGAGCGACCCTGACGCCCGGGTCGCCGCCGCGGTCGGCCGCTTCGACAAGGCGAGCCCTGCTGTCGCGTTCGGCAAGCTCGGCCCGCTCACCCGCGTGTTTCCGAAGGCGCAGACCGTCCGCTTCCACCTCGGGCTGCTGCTGCTCTGGTCGGCGCAGGTCAAGGAAGCGCGAAAACAGCTTCGGCAGGCTCGAAACGAGGATCCGAGCTCCCTGCTCGGCAAGCAGGCGACGCAGTATCTGGCAGCCCTCGAGCGCATTGGGACCGGCTGACCGAAATTAGGGCCGTTCGGCCTATGGCGTCCGTCCGGTCGCCCTGAAAGAGTGCGCTATCCGCCAAGGCGTGTGCGGAATGTCACGAGCCCAGGGAGGGGAAAGTGAGCGAGGCGCAGGGGGAACGGGCCAAGCCGTCGAGCATCGCCGAGGTGCTGGAGACGGACGAGGCCAAGGGGCTGCTCGAAGCGGGACGCGAGGCGGGGTCGCTGAGCACCGAGGAGATCGCGCTGGCGCTCGGCGAGCTCGAGCTCGACGCCGCGCAGGTCGACGACTTCTACCACGCGCTCGAAGAGCTGCACATCGAGGTCGTGGACGGGAGCGAGCAAGAGGAGCGCCCGCCCGTCGCGACCCAGACGCGCGAGGTCACGACCGATTCGCTGCAGCTCTTCCTCAAGGACATCGGCAAGGTCGACCTGCTCACCGCCGCGCAGGAGGTCGAGCTGGCCAAGCGGATCGAGCGCGGCGAGCACCGCGCCAAGCAGGCGATGGTCGAGGCGAACCTCCGCCTCGTCGTCTCGATCGCCAAGAAGTACCGCAACCAGGGCCTCCCGTTCCTCGATCTGATCCAGGAGGGAACGATCGGCCTCGTGCGCGCGGCCGAGAAGTTCGACCACCGCAAGGGCTTCAAGTTCTCGACCTACGCGACGTGGTGGATCCGCCAGGCCGTCGCCCGCGCGCTCGCCGACAAGGCGCGCACGATCCGGATGCCGGTCCACATCGTCGAGAAGCTCAACAAGATCGTCCGCTCCGAGCGCAAGCTCCGCGCCGAGCTCGGCCGTGAGCCAACCTCGCTCGAGATCGGGATCGACGTCGAGCTGACCGCGGACGAGGTCGAGCAGATCCGCCGCAGCTCGCAGGCGCCGGTCTCGCTGGAGAAGCCCGTCGGCGACGAGGAGGAGTCGGAGTTCGGCCACTTCCTCACCGACGAGAACGAGCCGCTGCCGGAAGAGGTCGCCGAGGTCGAGCTGCGCAAGGCAACGTTGACGCGCGTGCTCCAGACGCTCAGCGCCCGCGAGCGCCGCGTGCTCGAGCTGCGCTACGGCCTCAACGGCGAGCACCCGCGCACGCTCGACGAGGTCGGCAAGACGTTCAACGTGACGCGCGAGCGGATCAGGCAGATCGAGAACCAGAGTTTGAAGAAGCTGCGGGCGCTGGCCGACTCGGTCGCGCTCCGCGACGTGGCCTAGTTCGAGAGGGCAATGAGGGGAGCCGCCTGACCGGGCGGCTCTCTTCAGGGGTACCGTTCCGCGCCGTGGACCTCGAGCGTCTCGAACAGGCTCTGAGCGAGCGCGGCCAGCCGAGCTACCGCTCGGCACAGGTGTGGGAGTGGGCCGCCCGGGGGGCCGCCGGCTACGAGGAGATGACGAACCTGCCGGCCGGCCTACGCAGCACGCTGGCGGAGACCGTCCCGTTCTCGAGCCTCGACGTCGAGGCCGAGGCGGAGTCCCGGGACGGAACCGTCAAGGTGCTATTCCGGACGCACGACGGCCGCCCCGTCGAGGCCGTGCTGATGCGCTACCGCGACGGCCGCCGCTCGATCTGCGTCTCCTCGCAGTCCGGCTGCCCGCTGACCTGCACTTTCTGCGCGACGGGCTCGATGCGCTTCGGCCGGAACCTCACGGCGTCGGAGATCCTCGACCAGGCACTGCACTTCCGCCGCCTCGAGCCGATCGACCACTGCGTCTTCATGGGCATGGGCGAGCCGCTGCTTAATCTCGACAACGTGCTCGCGGCCGCGCGGCGGCTGCCCGCCGTCGGGATCACGCCGCGCCGGACGACCGTCTCGACCGTCGGCTGGCTGCCCGCCCTGACGCGGTTCGTCGACGAGGTGACCGAGCCGATCAGGCTCGCGTTCTCGTTGCACGCGCCCGAGGACTCCCTGCGCAGCCGGCTGATGCCAGTCAACGAGCGTTACCCGCTCGCCGCCGTGCTCGCCGAATGCGAGCGGTACTTCGCCCTGCGCCGGCGGAAGGTCTTCATCGAGTACGTGATGCTGGCCGGCGTCAACGATCGCGTCGAGCAGGCGCGGCAGCTCGCAGCGCTGCTCGACCGTCGCGTCTTCAAGGTCAACCTGATCCCCTACAACCCGACCGGCGCCTTCGACGGCTCGTCGCGGAATGCCATCGCGGCCTTCAAGGCCGTGCTCGACCGTGCGCGCATCCCGGCGACCGTGCGGCTGACCCGCGGGCGCGACATCGACGCCGCCTGCGGCCAGCTCGCGGC
>JBIOZO010000069.1:0-7537 GCA_044871215.1 Gaiellaceae bacterium
CTGGCGGTCTCGGGCGCCGCGCTGCTGGTGCACGAGCAGAATGGCTGGTACTTCGCGCGCGCGGCCTTCCTCCATCACGCGCTCGGCTGGACCGCGCTGATCGGCGCCTTCTTCCCCCTGATGGCGGCGATCCGCCCGCGCGCGCGAGTGTGGGGCGCCGGCCTGGCGCTGACCCTCGTGGTGATCTCGGTCTTCCTCTACGCCGACCGCGATGTGGCTTCGATCTTCGGCCACCTCTCGCCGCTTGCGGGAGAGCCGCACCGGTGAGAAAGGCGCTCGTACTCGCCGCGCTGGCCGCGCTCGCGCTGCCGGCGGTCGCGTCGGCGCACGCAACGCTGACGAAGACGGAGCCGGAGTACGGGACGCGCGTCGAGCGCTCGCCGAAGCTGCTGCGGCTGCACTTCGACCAGAGCGTCGACGCACTCCCGGACGCGATCCGCGTCTACGACGCTGAGGGACGGCTCGTCTCCGGCGAGACGCGCCTGAGCGCCGATGGGCGGACGATCGACGCGCCCGTCTCGCGGCTCCCGCGCGGCGGCTACACGGTTCGCTGGCGGGCCGTCTCCGCGGACGGGCACGTCGTCTCCGGCGTCTACACCTTCGGCGTTCGGGTGCGACCGCCGCCTGCGACGGAGGCCTTCGGCGCCGGCGGGCCGACGACGAGCGAGCACCTCGTCCGCTGGCTCTACTTCGTCGCCCTGGCGCTCCTCGCGGGCGGTCTCGGCTTCCGATTGCTGATCGTGCGCGCCCCGCTCGGCGAGGTTGCCCAGCGCCGCTTCTACCGGCTGCTCGCGGTAGGGACGATCGGTGCGCTCGAGGTCGGGATCCTCGCCTTCGTGCTGCGGGCGGAGGACGCACTGCAGCTGCCGTTCGTCGACTTCCTCTACGGCGACCTGTCGCCGCTCGCGAAGACGCGCTTCGGCTACGCGTTCACGGCGATGACGCTCGGCTACGCGCTGGTCGCGGCGCTCGTCTTCCTCGCCTGGCTGAGCGACCGGGAATGGTTGCTGTGGCCTGCCTTCCTGCTCGCGCTCGGCTTCGCGTCGGGGCTTTCGCTTTCGGGACACTCGGCCGCCGATGCCGGCTCGTCGTGGGTTTCGCAGCTTGCGGACTGGCTGCACCTCTCGGCGGCCGCGCTCTGGGTGGGTGGTCTCGTCCAGCTCGCATTCGTGATCTGGCCACTCGAGCCCGCGCTGCGGCGAGAGGCGTTCCTGCGGTTTTCGAAGCTCGCCACGCTGCTGATCGTTGTGCTGCTCTCGGCCGGGACCTACCTCAGCATCCTGCGGCTACCGCACCTCGCCGACCTCTGGAGCGAGCGCTACGGCCAGGTGCTGCTCGTGAAGCTCGGGCTGGTCTCGCTCGCGCTGGCCTGGGGCGCGGCACACCACTTCCTCGTACGCCCGCGGCTGGAGCGCGGTGCGCCGCTGTTCGGGGGCCTGCCGCGCAGCCTCGCCGGCGAGAGCGCGGTCGGCATGGCGATCCTGCTGGCCGCCGCGGTTCTGGTGGACTCGAAACCCCCGCCGCAGCCGGTCAAGCAGCCGCTAGATGCGGCGGCTGTGCAGCGCTAGGACGTTCCGAACGAAAAGCTTCGTACCCTTGAACTGGCCGTGCTTGCGCACCGAGAAGGGCCCCTGGTACCAGGCCGCCAGCGCGAGCGTCCGGTCGCCGTGGAACTCCCGCAGCAGCTGCCGCAGGTAGACGACGCCGATGCGGATGTTCCCGGAGGTCGAACGCGGCACCTTGTGGCCGATCAGCTGCTTCTCGACGTAGCCGCGCGTGCTCGGGAGCACCTGCAGCACCCCGCGCGCCCCGGACGAGGAGACGAGCCCGGGCTGGAAGCCTGACTCCATCCAGGCGAGCGCCCGCACGAGCGCCGGATCGAGCTTGTAGGCGATCGCCCAGTTGGTGAGCATCGTCCGCACGCTGGCCGCCGGGGCGGGCGTACGCGCGGGGCGGGTGGGGCGGACGCCGGGCGTTCCCCGCGCGAGCGTCCGGAGCGTCACTGGGCCGGCGATGCCGTCGGCAGCGAGCCGCTTCGAGCGCTGGTAGCTGCGCAGCGCGCGCTCGGTGGCCCGGTCGAAGAACCCGTAGACCGGAACGAGCGCACCCCGCCGCGCGAGCATGAACTGCAGCACCGAGACGTCCCAGCCGAAGAGGCCGCGGCGCAGCGAGCGCCGGCCGAGGACCGGCGTCCCGAGCGGGCCGAGCGCTGCGCGCGTCGCGGGCCCGGCGCGGCCGTCGGCGACGATCCCGGCGCGTCGCTGGAAGGCCTTCGTCGCGCGCACCGTCTTCGGACCGGCGATCGCGTCGATCGGGCCGTTGTAGAGCCCGTACGCGCGCAGGGCGACCTGTAGGCCCGCGATCTGCGGGTTCCCGGCGTGTGCGGCCGCTGCCAGCGTGAGCCCCGCCAGCAGGGCCGCCAGGAAGGCGACGGGTTTGCCGGCCACGAGCGGACCCGGTTCGCGCGGCGCACGTAGAGTCCTGCCGCGATGCGCTGGGCGATCACAGGCGGGGCCGGCTTCCTTGGCCTCCATCTCGCGAGGCGGCTGCTCGGCGACGGGCACGACGTGCGCACCCTCGATCTCGCACCGCTGGACGAGCCCGAGCTCGAGCGGTCGGTCGAGGAGCTGCGCGGCGACGTGCGCGACCCTGGCGACGCGGCGCGGCTCGTGGACGGAGCCGACGTGCTCGTCCACGCGGCGGCGGCGCTGCCGATCCAGGCCTCGCGCGAGTCGATCCGCTCGGTCAACGTGGCGGGCACGGCGACCGTCCTCGCGGCCGCGCTCGAGGTGGGTGTGAAACGCGCCGTACTGATCTCGTCCACGGCCGTCTACGGCGTGCCGAGGCACCATCCGATCGACGAGACCTCGCCGCTCGTCGGCGTCGGCCACTACGGCGAGTCGAAGATCGACGCCGAGGAGGTCGCGCGGGACTTCGGCGAGCGTGGGCTCGAGGTCGTGATCCTGCGGCCGAAGACGTTCGTCGGCCCGGAACGGCTCGGCGTCTTCGAGATCCTCTTCGACTGGATCCGCGAGGGGCGGCGGATCCCGATCCTCGGCGACGGTTCGAACCGCTACCAGCTGCTGGCGGTCGAGGACCTCGTCGAGGCGACGGTTCGCGCAGCCGAGGCGGATGTCGCCGGTGAGACCTTCAACGTCGGGGCGAAGGAGTTCGACACGGTCCGCTCCGACCTGGAGGGCCTGATCGCCCACGCCGGGTCGAGCAGCCGTCTGCGGCCGGTTCCGGTTCGGCCTGCCGAGCTCGCGCTACGGGCGCTCGAAGTTGCGCGGCTCTCGCCACTCGCCGAGTGGCACTACCGAACTGCGCATCGCGACTCCTACGTCGAGACCGCGAAGGCCGAGCGGCAGCTCGGGCTGAAGCCGAGGCTCTCCAACGAGGAAGCTCTGTGCGAGACCTACGACTGGTACCTCGCGAACCGGGGCCGCGTCGGCGGCGCCGGCGTCACCCACCGCGTGCCGTGGGACCAGCGCGCGCTGGGGCTGCTGAAACGCCTGAGCTAGCAGCCGGCTCACGGCCCGACGTCCCCGTACACCGTGCTGGCGATGTCGGCCCAAGAGACGTCGCTCCAGGACACGTCGGACCAGGACACATCCGACCAGGAGACGTCGCTCCACGACACGTCGCTCCAGGAGACGTCCGACCAGGAGACTGCCGACCAGGCCGCGTCCGACCAGGACACATCGAGCCAGGAGACGGCGTCCCAGCTGCGCGAAGCCTCGGCCGCGTCCAGCCAGGAGACGTCGTCGAAGACCGTTCCGTCGTCTTCAGCGTCCTTGACGAGGAACGCATCGAGCGCGCGGTTCGGGTTCGGAGGTGACGAGACGAGCGCCGCGCCGGGCGCGTAGACCTCGCCGACGCCACCCGCGTTGTTCCGCACCTTGCGCAACGGCTGCGCCTTCAGCATCAGCGCGCCCTTCACCTGGTCAGGAGTGAGGTTCGGCCTGACGGTGAGCAGCGCGGCTGCGATGCCCGAGACGATGGGCGCCGACAGGGAGGTGCCGGACAGCGTCATGTATGTGCCACCCGGCGTGCGCAGAATTTGCTTGGGCTTCTCGGTCGTCAGTGTCGAGCCCGCCGGGACGGGGCCTGTGATCGCGCGGCCGGGAGCGCTCAGCTCGGGCTTCGCGAATCCGTCGAGCGTGTAGCCCCAGGCCGACCAGGGCGCCACGTCGGCGCGGTCGGGGTTGGTCGAGTTGTGCAGGTCGAGCGCGCCGACCGTGATTGCGAACGGGTCGTTCGCCGGCGCGTAGGCCATCGGCGACGGCTTGCCGGCCTGGGCCTGGTTGCCGGCCGCGGTCACGACGACCACACCGGAGAACCAGAGCTTCTCGATCGCCTTGTCGAGCGGGTCCCAGCGGAAGCTGGTCGGGGCCGCGGCGTGCAGCGAGAAGTTCGCGACCCGAATGTTGTACTGCTTCTGGTTGCGCAGGATCCACTGCGCGGCCGCGATCACGTCGCTCGTGTTCGCCATGCCCTGGTCGTCCATCACGTCCAGCGCGACGATCCCGGCGGTCGGGTCTGCGCCGGTGTAGCCCGGAGCCGAGCCGGCGGCGAGGCCCGCGACGAGCGTGCCGTGGCCGTTCCCGTCGGCCGGAGAGTTGTTCGGCAGCGAGGTCATGTTGACCTGGGCGAGGACGCGCCCGCCGAAATCGGGGCGGGAGGCCTCGATGCCCGAGTCGACGAAGGCGATCGACGGCGTCGCGCTCGGGCCCTTCGAGCGAGTGCTCTGCAGGGCCGTGAGCGCCGGCCAGAGCTGGTCGGCGCCGACGGCCGACGTCCAGTCCTCGGTCGAGCTGAGGCCTGGCTGCGCATGTGGGTTCCCCTTCGGCGCCTTGAACTTTTCCGGCTTCGAATCGAAGACGACCGGCTGGTCGGGCGTGATCACCAGCCCCGGGTTGTTCGCGACGAGCTGGGGCAGGTCGGACGCGACGATCTCGCCGGCGGCCGCGTCGACGATCCCGAGCTTCGTGTCGGCGGTGCCGTACTTGCTCAAAGCGTTCTGCGCGCGTCCTAGCCCGTCGGAGCTCTGCACGATCACAGGCAGGGATGCATTCGGGGTCTGCGTGACCGCGCGCTGGAGCGACGGGGCCAGGTAGCTGTCGCGCCAGGCGCGACCGTGTTCGTGGTCGCCGGCCGACGCCGCCAGCGGCGCCGCGAGTGCCAGCACGAGCAGTGCCAGGAGGCCGCGCCTCACCGCGCGGTTGCGCCGTTCGTTCGTGCGCTGGCCGCCGCGCCTCGTACCCCAGAGGCCGCTGCCGCGCTCCTCACTTCGTACCCACCCGTCGTTCCGCAAGTCCGCTCCCCTTCCGCAGCCGCAAGTCGTTCCGCCGACCGTATTTGGGGCGTGGGCGCGCTGAATCACCCCTAAAGGTGATTTGACCTTCGATTCCCCCATTCGGGGGACCAGGAAGTGCGTCCCTATACTCGCGCCCGGTGACCGAGCTGCTCGAGTACCGCGAGCGCTTCCCGATCCTCGCGGAGACGACGTACCTGATCAACCACTCGCTGGGGGCGATGCCCGCGGCCGTCGAGGAGCGCGTGCTCGAGTTCGCGAATGCCTGGAACTCCCGCGGCGTGCGGGCCTGGGAGGAGGGCTGGTGGGATCTGCCGCTGGCGGTCGGCGACCAGATCGGCCGCCTGATCGGCGCACCGCCAGGCTCGGTCTCAATGCACCAGAACGTGACGATCGCCGAGGCGATCGTGATCTCGTGCTTCGGCTTCGAGGGCGCCCGTCGCCGGGTCGTCTACGAGGAGGGCAACTTCCCCTCGGTGCGCTACCTCTACCAGGCGCAGCGGGGCGCGGACATCCTCGTTGCCGCCGATGCGGAGGGCGTCGTCGAGGCGCTGGATGAGCGAACGCTGCTGGTGCCGGTCACGCACGTGCTCTACAAGACCGGCGAGATCCAGGAGATCGAGGCGATCGTCGCGCGCGCGCACGAGGTCGGCGCGCTCGTCGTGCTGGACGCCTACCAGTCCGTCGGCACCGTGCCGCTCGACGTCACCGCGCTCGGGGTCGACTTCGCCGTCGGCGGGTCGGTGAAGTGGCTCTGCGGTGGTCCGGGAGCAGCCTGGCTGTACGTGCGACCCGAGCTGGCGGCGACCCTCGAGCCTGCGCTCACCGGCTGGCAGGCCCACGCGCGGCCGTTCGCCTTCGAGCCAGAGCAGGACTACGCCGAGGGCTCGGCGCGCTTCCTCACCGGCACGCCGAACGTGCCCGCGCTCTACGCCGCGACCGCGGGCTACGACGTGATCGAGGAGGTCGGCGTCGAGCGGATCCGCGAGCGCTCTCGGGAGCAGACTGCGCTGCTCGTCGACCTGCTCGACGACGCCGGCTACCCCGCGGGCGGGCCCCGAGACCCCGACCGCCGCGGGGGCACGGTGGTCGTCGAGGTGCCGGGCTCGAAACGCGTCAACCGCGAGCTCGAGCGGCGCGGCGTGATCTGCGACTGGCGCCCGGAGGTCGGCCTGCGCCTGGGCCCGCATTTCTTCAACACCGACGACGAGCTCCGCTTCACGGTCGAGCAAATCGTCGAGCTCGCCGGAAATCAGCTCAGCAGCTCGAGCAGCCGCTGAGCGTACGCCGGCGCGGTCGGCTCGTCTTCGTGCTGGAAATAGCAGTGCACTCGCACGCCGTCGTCGAGCAGCGGGCATAGCCGGCTCGCCCAGTCGTGCAGCTCGTCGTCTGAGTACGGCGGCTCGCGCAGGCGCAGGTAGCAGAACGGGGCATCGGCCTCGAGCGCTCCGACCCGCACCGCGTTCTCGGGGAGATCGGCCTCGATCCCGTTCCACGACTCGTGCCGGAAATCGAAGGCGAGCTCGAGCGAATCGTCGAACGAGCCGAGCACCAGCGCCAGAAGGCCCTCGTCGCGGGCGGAGGCGACGAGCACGCGGATCGGCCCGAGCCGCTCGCCGAGTAGGCCCACGCGCTCGCCGTAGGTGCCGTAATCCGTGCGCGCGAAGGCACTGAGCTTCGGCGCGAAGCGGAACCCCGGGGGCGTCTGCTCGGCCCACCGTGTGAACAGCTCCTCCCGCGGCAGCCGGTATCCGGTGGTGTTCAGCTCGACGGCGCGAAAGCGGTCGGCATAGTGCCGGAGGAAGTCCGCCGGCTTGGTCCCGTCCGGGTAGAAACCGGGCTTCCAGGACGGGTATGACCAGCCGGAGGTGCCGACATATAGCCCCGCTAGACTCGCCGGCGTGGCGGTCACGGAGAGAGTGATACCCGAGAACACGATCAGCGTCCTCGACCACGGCTTCGTGCGCCTCGACGGCGCGATGGCCGACGACCTCTCCGTCGCGAACGGCGCGCGGGTCAGCTTCGCCCGGCGCAAGGACGAGCTCGACGAGTCCGACGAGGGGCTGATCCGCTTCTTGATGCGCGAGCGGCACGGGACGCCGTTCGAGCACAACGCCTTCCGCTTCCACGTCCGCTGCCCGATCTTCGTCGCGCGCGAGTGGTTCCGGCATCGCGTCGGCTCGTTCAACGAGTTCAGCCTGCGTTACGCCAAGGCGACAGATG
>JBIOZO010000070.1:0-7970 GCA_044871215.1 Gaiellaceae bacterium
ATCGCGATCGAGATCTTCCTCGTCTTCCTGGCCGGTAGCGCCGACCGCGCCGACGTGCTGTTCGGGTTGCCCTACGTCCCGCAGATCTGGGCCTACCGCGTGCTCGTGATCGCGGGGCCGTTCATCGCCGGGGCGATCGCGTACCGCGTCTGCGTCGAGCTGCAGCGCGGCGAGCGCGTCGAGCGCCGGCGCAAAGCGGCCGAGCACGCGGCCTCGGCGGCTCGGAGCCGCGCCTGATGCTGACCGTGCTGCAGGAGCAGCTCGCGGAGGCGCACGGCCTGGCCATGGCGGCGGCCGAAACCGTCGAGCGGGTGGACTCGCGCGTCGACGACCCCGAGCTGTGCCGCAGGCTCGACGAGCTCCGGCTGGACGCGTCCGAGGCGCGCGGGCGCTGCCTGGAGGCCGAGCGCTCCTACGGCGAGGAGCTCGCCGCCGAGATGCTGGCGCACGCGAACACCGTCGCCGAACGAGCCGCCGACATAGCCGGCGTGCGGTTCAAGGCCGGCACGAGCCCCCTCGCCGCGTGGAGCTTTCTGGCGATGGGCGAAGCCGCCGAGGTCTCGTCGTGGTCGGCGCTCTGCTCGCTGGCCCAGCGCGAGGGCGAGCTGACCGAGCTGGCGGCGTGGGGCGTGAGGGTCCAGCGGCGTCACCTCGAGCTCGTGCTCGACGGGACGCCGCGCGTCGCCGAGCTGTTCTCCCCGGCCGCCCCGCGGTGGGGCTAGCCCTTCGAGCCGAACACCTGCGCCGAGCGCACGAACGTGACGAGCACCAGGCCGCCCACGAGGTTGCCCGCGACCGCGATGCCGAGGTTGGAGAAGAGGTTGTCCCAGCCGATCGGCCCGCCGAAGCGCAGGCCGTAGAACATCTCGATTGCGCCCACGATCGCGTGGTTGAAGCTGCCCAGAACCAGGACCGCGCCGACGATCCACGCCATCGTGATCCTCACGCCCATCGACTCGGCCGCGCCTTCGACGAACCAGGTCAGCACCGTCATCAGAGCGCCCGCGACGACCGCGCTCAGGAAAGCGGTCAGCGGCGTGTAGCGCGCAGTGTGCTCCGCGAGCTGCAGGATCGCGTGCTTGCTCCCGTGCCGTAGGACGCCTTCGCTCGTCAGCACCATCGCGAGCGCGAACCCGCCGACGAGGTTCATGACCAGCGAGACCGCCCATAGCTCGCCGAGCTTCACGAGCGACCCGCGATCTCGGTCGAGCCCGGCGATCGGGACGAGGAAGTTCTCGGTGAAGAGCTCGGAGCGGCCGACGACGATGAATACGAAGGCGATCCCGAAGCCGATCGCGCCCGCGAGGTGGGCGAGTGCCGCGCCGCCTTTCGGCTCGACCGCGGCGGCCGTGAGCCCGTAGACGGCGATCCCAAAAGCGACGTCGAGCCCGCCCACGACTGCGGTCGCGGCGAGCTCGAGCACGGGGCGCGAGAGGCGGCGACGCCCCTCCTCGCGCGTCTGGCGATAGATCTCCTCGGGCTGCGGAGCGGACGCCAAGGGGGCGGACTAGAGCTGCGGGAGGATCTCGTCCGCGTAGAAGCGGAAGAACGACTCCTGGTCGCGGCCGACCTGGTGCACGTAGACGTGGGTGTAGCCGGCCTCCTCGTGTTCGCGGATCGCCTCGAGGTGGCGCTCGGGGTCGGGGCCGCAGATGACGGTCTCCGCGACGTCCTCCTCGGAAAGCAGCTCGGCGGCCGCCTCGTAGTGCGCCGGGATCGCCAGCTCCTGGCCGAGAGGACCCTCGAGCCCGCCGTTCGGCCAGATCTCGTGGGCGGTCTTCTTCGCCTCCGCCTCGCTTTCCGCGTAGCAGACCGTGATCTGTGCGTAGCGGGGCTTGCCCTTGCCACCCGCCTGTTTGAACTGCTCGACGATCTCGCTGTCCGGTGACACGCCGACCAGGGCGTCGCCGGCCCGGCCTGCGAGCTCGGCTGCCTGCGGCTGCGCAGCGGCGATCGCGATCGGCGGGGGCTCGTCGGGCAGCGTGTAGATCCGCGCCTGCTCGACCGTGTAGTGCTTGCCGTAGTGGGACTGGTAGCCGCCCTGCCAGAGCAGGCGCAGCACCTCGATCGCCTCCTCCAGCATCTCGAGGCGCTTCTGCGGGCCAGGCCAGGGCGAGCCGGTGACGTGCTCGTTCAGCTCCTCGCCGGTACCCACGCCGAGGAAGAAGCGGCCCTCCATCATCACCTGCGAGGTCGCGGCCGCCTGCGCGACGATCGCCGGGTGGATCCGGATCGTCGGGCATGTCACCCCGGTGCCGAGCCGGAGCTTCTCGGTGACCTGCGCGATTCCGCCGATCACGCTCCAGACGAAGGGACTCTGCCCCTGGGCGTCGACCCAGGGGTGGTAGTGGTCGGAGATCAGCGCGAAGGTGAAGCCCGTCTCTTCCGCGCGGCGCGCCGCCGCGACCAGGTCGTTCGGGGTGTGCTCCTCGGAGGACAGCGCGTAGCCGAGCTCGACCGCCATAAAGCGTCGGTACCTCGGCAGAAGCTGGATAAACGCCTAGCGCTGCTTGACCGGCGCCGTCAGGGCCGCAACAGCGCCGAGGCCCACGAAGACCGCCCCTGAGGCGTAGCGCTGGACGGCGGGGAAGCGCCGGCTGCGCCGGAGGCGCTCGCCGAGGGTGCCTGCGACGACGGCCCAGACCCCGTCGCTCAGGAAGCCGAGGGTGGCGAAGAGGAGGCCGAGGACGAGGATCTGCACCCACGGCGTGCCGCGCTCCGGGTCGACGAACTGCGGCAGGAAGGCGAGAAAGAAGAGCGCCGTCTTCGGGTTGAGCGTGTTGACGACGATCCCCTGGCGGTAGAGGCGGTTCAGGTCGCGCGGGCTTCGGCTCTGCTGGTCGGGCGACCGCTCCCAGCCGGCGAGCCGCCGCAGGCCGACCGCGATCAGGTACGCGGCGCCGAGGTACTTGACGACGTCGAACGCGACCGCCGAGGAGGCGAGCAGCGCCGAGAGCCCGACCGTCGCGGCTGCGATGTGGACGAGCGTCCCGGTCGTGATCCCGGCCACCGAGACGATCCCGGCGCGCCGGCCGTGCGAGACGCTCTGCGTGACGATGTAGAGCACGGACGGCCCGGGCACGACGAGCAGCAGCAGCGCCGCGCCGACGAAGAGCGCGAGTCGGGACGGATCGGGCATCCCGCCGAAGATACCGTTCGCGTATGGCCGGCACGATCGTCGCGATGGGCGGCATCTCGTGGGACGACGGGGAGCGCGTCCCGCTGGAGGACTACTGGCTCGGCCTGACGGGCGCCGAGCGACCGCGCGTGCTCGTGGTGCCGACCGCCGTTGCCGACGCGCCCGAGCCGACCCTTCACATCGTCTCGCAGCTGACTCGCCGCGCCGAGGTCTCGTTCGTGTCGTTCTTCCCGTGGCCGCCGAACGACCTGCGGGAGCTCGCGCTGCGGCAGGACGCGATCTACGTCTCCGGCGGGAACACGGCCAACGCGCTCGCGATCTGGCGCGTGCACGGCTTCGACGCGATCCTGCGCGAGGCGTGGGAGGCGGGGATCGTCCTCGCCGGGTGGAGCGCGGGGATGATCTGCTGGTTCGAGGCGGGCGTGACCGACTCGTTCGGCCCGCAGCTCGAGGGGATGCGGGACGGTCTCGGCTTCCTGCCCGGAAGCGCCTGCCCGCACTACGACGGCGAAGGCGAGCGGCGGCCGGTCTACACGCGGCTCGTCGGCGAGGGCTTTCCGGCCGGCGTCGCAGCCGACGACTGTGTCGCGTTGCGCTTCGACGGCACCGAGCTGGCGGAGACCGTCACTTCGCGCGGGGGCTCGCGCGCCTACCGCGTCAGCACGGTGGGCGAAGAGCCGATTGACGCGCGCCTGCTCGGGTAAGGGCCGGGCATGAGCAGCCTTGTCGCGGAGCTCCAGGTCGTGCTCGAAGGCGTCCCGCTTCCCGCGCCGCGGCAGGAGCTGCTCGATCACGCCCGTCGCGAGGACGCCGGCCCGGCGGCGCTCGCCCTGCTCGAGGGGCTACCGGACCGTGAGTACTCGTCGCTCGACGAGGTCGGCGAGGCCCTCCTGCCGGTGCAGCCGTCGCGGGAGCGCGAAGGGCTTGCCCGGCCGGCGCCCGAGAGCGGCGAGCCGCCGGGTGGCAGCGCCTACACGGACGGCTCGGAAGAGCCGGGCTGGGTGCGCGACCGGCCCGACTGACGCTCGCGCTGCGGCACGACCGTGTACTTCGGGTCGCGTGCCGACTGGAAGCCGGCCTTGAAGACCGACCAGCGCACCGCCAGCTCACCGGCCAGGACGAGTGCGCCGCCCGCGGCGGCGGCAGGGCGGCTGCGGCGACCGAGCGTCCCGAGCAGGGCGGCGCCGCCGAGCGTCAGCCCGAGGGCGGCCTTCTTCGCCTTGCCGGCCTCGCCTTTCGAGTACACCTCGCCGACCAGGCCGAGGCGCTTCTCCATCAGCTGGAAGAGCACGTTCTCGACGACCACACCGCCGACCGCGAGCCGCCTGGCGGGCGCTGCCTCGGCAGGCGGGAGGGCCATCGCCGCAGCCGCTCCAGCCGACGCGATCGCGCTCGAGCCGAACAGGAAAGGAAGCTCCTGGCGCGCCTCGTGCCAGACCGGGATCGCGGTGTCCGAGATCAGCGTCGCCGTGTAGACCGCGAGCGGGGCGCCGGAGACGGCGGACGCGGTGCGCGCGAGTTCGGCCGTCCGCGGTAGACGCCCGATCGTGTTGAGGAACGCCGAGACGGAGCTGGCGGCGCTTGAGTACGCGAGGATCCAGCTGCCGACGCTCATCGGCGAGGTCACCTTGAAGACGCGCAGCATGTTCAGGAAGCGCTCGGGACGGCCGAGGTCGGAGATCAGCAGCAGCGGGCTGACGGCGTCCGCCGCAGAAGCGATCTGGATGCTGCGCTGCGCCAGCAGCTCGTTCCCGGCCGCGCGCGCGACGAGGCTCAGGACCGACGAGGCTCCCCCGAGCCCGCCGGTGAAGAAGTAGACCGGGATCTCCGGTTGCCAGACCGGCTCCTTGAGGACTGGCCGACCGTAGTAGGACTCCATGTGCGTGCCGACCTCGGTCGCGCTCATCGCGAGCCTCCCAGGAAGCCCGCGAGCACGCCGGCGACGAGCGCTGCGGCCGCGACGGCCGCGGTCTTCCACATCTCGCCGAGGTGAGCGGTCGTCACGACCGGGTCGGGCGGGAGGCCGTAGACCTCCGGCTCGTCGAGCAGGAGGAAGAACGCGCCGAAGCCGCCGACGCCGTCGTCCGGGTCGCGCCCGTAGAGCCGCGCGCCGTTCCAGTTCTCGCCCTGCAGCTTGGCGAGGCGCTTGTCCGCGCGCTCGCGCAGCTCGTCGAGCGGGCCGAACTGGATCGAGTCGGTCGGGCACGCCTTCGCGCACGCCGGCTCGTGGCCGCCTTTGAGCCGGTCGTAACAGAGGGTGCACTTCCACACGCGGCCGTCCTCCTTCTTGCCGAGCTGGAGGCCGAGGACCTCCGCGGGCGGATCCCCCGAGTGGCGCGGGATGTGCCGCTTGTCGAGCACCCCGAACGGGCAGGCGGGAACGCAGTAGCCGCAGCCGTTGCAGATGTCCTCCTGCACGACGACCGTGCCGTACTCGGTGCGGAAGAGCGAGCCGGTCGGGCAGACGTCGAGGCACGCCGCGTGCGTGCAGTGCTTGCACACGTCGGAGCTCATCAGCCAGCGCAGCGCGTCCGGCGGCTCGTCGCCGTCGAGGTGCAGCGGCTCGTTCTGCTCGATGAACGCGACGTGCCGCCAGGTGTTCGCGCCCAACTCCGACGTGTTGTCGTAGGACTCGCCTGTCCAGACCATCCCGTCCTCGGGCACGAGGTTCCACTCCTTGCACGCGACCTCGCAGGCCTTGCAGCCGATACAGACCGACGTGTCGGTGAAGAAGCCGACCCGCTCCTGCGTCTCGGCGCCGTAGCTAGCCGGCACGGCGGCGCATCTCCTCGACGAACTTCGGCAGGGCCTTGCCACGCGGGCGGCGGCCGGGCCTCACGCCGACCGAGAACGCCTTCACCTCCTGGATGTGCACGTTCGGGTCGAGCACGATCGAGCTGAGGTCGTTGGCGGAGCCGCCCGTCGTGAGCCCCCGCGAGCCCCAGTGGTACGGGAGGCCGACCTGGTGCGTCTTGCGGCCCTGAACCTCGATCGGCGGGATCCGGTCGGTCACGAGCACGCGCGCCTCGATCGCGCCACGCGACGAGTAGATCGTCGCCCACCCGCCGTGGACGAGGCCGGCCTCCGCGGCGAGCTCGGGGCTGACCTCGCAGAACATCGCCGGCTGCAGCTGCGAGAGGTAGGGCACGAAGCGCGACATGCCGCCGGCGGTGTGGTGCTCGGTCAGCCGGTACGTCGTCGCGACGTAGGGGTAGATGTCTGCGCCGGGCTCGTCGCCGGACGGGTTGGTGGGGTTCTCGGGCCGCTCGAACTGCTGCCGCCTCGGGTTCGCGCGCTGGCTGTACAACCGGTTCTCGAACGGCGACTCGTCCGGTTCGTAGTGCGTCGGCAACGGGCCGTCCTCCAGGCCCTGGGGAACGAAGAGCCAGCTGCGGCCGTCGGCCTGCATGATGAACGGGTGGTCGCCGGCGATGGCGTCCTCGGCCTCCGCTTCGTCGGGCGGCACGTAGTCGGGCGGCTTCTCCTCCTCGAAGTCCGGTACGTCGAGGCCCGTCCACTTCTTCTCCTCGGCGTCCCACCAGACGAACTTCTTCCGGTCCGACCACGGGTTCCCGTCTGGATCGGCAGAGGCGCGGTTGTAGAGGATTCGCCGGTTCGCGGGCCAGGCCCACGCCCATTCCGGCGCGACGTAGCTCTCCTGCTCCCAGTGCGGCTTCTTCCTGGCGGCCTGGTTGACCCCGTCCTTGTAGACGCCGCAGTAGATCCAGCAGCCGCAGACCGTCGAGCCGTCGGCCTTCAGCTTGGGATAGCCGTCGAGGTACTCACCCGTAGAGATCTCCCAGCCGCTGATCTCGGCGAGCACCGCCTCGGCGTCCGGTTCCTGGATCTGCGAATGCGTGGGGTACTCCCAGCGCAGCGCCTTGATCAGCTCGTCGCGCGGCTCCTCGGAGTCGGCGAGCTTCTGCTTGATCATCCGGCCGAGGTGGAAGTAGAACCAGAGCTCGGAGCGGCAGTCGCCCTTCGGCTCGACCGCCTGCCAGTGCCACTGCAGGAGCCGTTGCGTGTTCGTGAAGGAGCCGTCCTTCTCGGTGTGTGCCGCCGCCGGCATGAAGAAGATCTCCGTCGGGATCTCCTCCAGCTTCAGCTCTCCTGACTCGATCTCGGGGCTGTCGTACCAGAAGGCCGCCGACTCGATCTCCACCACGTCGCGCACGACGAGCCAGTCGAGCTTCGCGAGCGCCTGCCGGTGCAGCTTCGAGTGCGAGTTGCCGACGGCCGGGTTCTCACCCGCGATGATGTAGCCCTTCACCTTGCCGTCGAGCATGTCGAGCGCCGTCTGGTAGACGCCGTTGTCGTCGTCGACTCGAGGCAGCTTCTTGAAGAGCCAGTCGTTTTCGGCGGTCGCGTTCTCCCCGAAGTAGGCCTTCATCAGGCTGACCCAGTAGGCCTCGAAGTGGCCCCACCACCCGGTCGGGGAGGTGTTCGCCTCGATGTACGCCTCGTGGTCGCCGTAGAACTCGGTGTGCGGCATCGGCAGGTAGCCGGGCAGGATGTTGAACAGGGTCGGGATGTCGGTCGAGCCCTGGATCGAGGCGTGGCCGCGAAGCGCGACGATGCCGCCGCCCGGCCGGCCCATGTTGCCGAGCAGCTGCTGGATGATCGCGGCGGTGCGGATGTACTGGACGCCGACCGTGTGCTGCGTCCAGCCGACCGCGTAGCAGAAGGCCGACGTCTTTTCCCGGCCCGAGTTCTCGGTCAGCGCCTTCGCCACGTGCAGGAAGTCCTCGACGCTGCAGCCGCAGTTCTCGGCGACGAACTCGGGCGTGTAGCGCCGGTAGTGCTTCTTCAGCAGCTGGAAGACGCAGCGTGG
>JBIOZO010000071.1:0-2605 GCA_044871215.1 Gaiellaceae bacterium
CAGCCCGAGCAGGGGAATGTCTCCGAGGGGCAGGCGATCTTTCGCGAGCACTGCGCGGGCTGTCACCAGATCGCCGCCCAGGGCGGGTACCTCACGGGGGCAGTCGCGCCGCCGCTCGAACGGGCGACGGCGGTGCAGGTCGCGGAGGCCGTACGCATCGGGCCATACGTCATGCCGCAGTTCTCGGAGAAGCAGATCTCCGACTCCGAGCTCGATTCGGTCATCGCCTACGTCCAGTACACGCAGGGCCCGGACGACCCGGGCGGCTGGGCGATCGGGCACGTCGGGCCCGTCCCGGAAGGGATGGTCACGTGGTTCCTCGCCGCCGCGTTCCTCGTCGGCTCCTGCGTCCTCATCGGAAAGAGGTTGCGCCGGTGAGCCGGGTCCGCAACTGGTTCGTCTCGGCTGCGGTGCTGCTTCTCGGGCGCGGCGCGAAGCGCCCTCTGGCGCCGGCGCGTGAGCGAATCGTCCCCCTCGAGCCGCCGAGCCCACGCGCCGAGCTAGCCGTCGTCGGCCTGCTCTTCGCGGCGGCGCTCTTCGCCGTGGGGTTCATCGTCGTCTACGCCCTCGACCGGCTTTCGCACCAGACGCAGCTTCTCGGCGCCGCTCTCGGGCTTTCTCTCGCCTGTCTCGCCGCCGCGCTCGTCGTCGTTGCGAAGCACCTCGTCCCCGACGAGCAGCTGGAGGAGGACTACCCGCCCGCGCATCCCGCCGAGTCGGACGAGATCGCGCAGATCGTCGAGGAGAGCGACGACCGCTTCACGCGCAAGCGCCTCGTCGTGATCGCCGCGGGGGCGGCGGGAAGCGCGCTCGGGCTCGCCGCCATCACACCCGCGCTCTCGCTCGGGCCCGCGCTCGATCCGAGCGTCCTGCGCCGCACGCCGTGGCAGGCCGGCCGGCGGCTCGTCGACGAGCGGGGCCGGCCGCTTCGCGCCGACGACATCGAGTTCAAGACCTTCTACACGGCCTTCCCCGAGCGCGCCGACCGGGAGGACATGGGAGCGCCCCTCGTCGTCGTCCGCCTCGACCCTGCTGCGCTGGCGCTACCTCAGGGACGGGGGAGCTGGGCGCCCGAGGGCATCCTGGCCTACTCGAAGATCTGCACCCATGCGGGCTGCGCCGTCGCGCTCTTCCGCACGCCGCTCTTCCCGCCCGCCGAGCCGAAGCCGGCGCTCGTCTGTCCCTGCCACTACTCGACCTTCGATCCGGCAGCCGGGGGCGCGGTGCTTTTCGGCCCGGCCGGTCGGCCTCTGCCACAGCTGCCCCTGCGGATCGGGTCCGGTGGCGTGCTCGAGGCGGCGGGGAACTTCTCCGGCCCGGTTGGGCCCTCGTGGTGGGGGGTGCGCATGGGGGAGGCCACGTGATTCGCGGCCTCGTTCGGCGCCTCGACGAGCGAAGCGCGAGCGCTCCGTTCCTCAAGAAGGCCCTCCGCTACGTCTTCCCCGACCACTGGTCGTTCCTGCTCGGCGAGGTCGCGCTCTATGCGTTCGTGGTCCTCGTTGCGACCGGGATCTACCTGACGTTCTTCTTCGTGCCGAGCACGAACGTCGTGGTCTACCACGGGGAGTACGCGCCCCTCCAGGGCCAGGAGATGACGGAGGCCTACCGCTCCGTCCTCGACATCTCACTGCGTGTGAAGGCGGGCCTGCTCATCCGGCAGACGCACCACTGGGCGGCGAACGTCTTCATCGCCGCGATCGTCATCCACATGCTGCGGATCTTCTTCACGGGCGCCTTCCGCAAGCCGCGCGAGCTGACCTACCTGATCGGCGTCCTCATGCTCTTCCTCGCGCTGCTCGAGGGGTACGCGGGCTACTCGCTCGCCGACGATCTTCTCTCCGGCATGGGGCTCGCGATCGGCTATTCGGTCGCGATGTCGCTCCCGTTCGTGGGCGCAAACCTCGCGTTGTTGATCTGGGGCGGCCCGTTCCCCGGCGACGCGTCGTTCTGGCCGCGCATGTACATCGCGCACGTCCTCATCTTCCCGGTGCTCATCGGAATCCTTCTGACCGCGCACCTCGTGCTCGTCGCGTCGCGCCATCACACGCAGTTCCGCGAGCGCTGGACGACCGAGAAGCGCGTGCGCGGGACGCCGACGTTCCCCGGCCAGGCCCCGCGCTCGCTCGGGCTCATGGCCGCCGTGGCCTCACTTCTCTTCCTCCTCGGCGGGCTCGTGCAGATCAACCCCATCTGGCTCTGGGGCCCGTACCACGTCTCGGACGCGACGAACGGGGCGCAGCCGGACTGGTATCTCGGTTGGCTCATCGGCGCGCTGCGCCTTACGCCCGGCTTCGACGTCACGATCGGTGACTACACGCTCGTCCCGAACCCGTTCTGGGGCGGAGCGCTCTTTCCGCTCATCGTCTTCCTCTTCCTCGTCTCCTGGCCGTTTCTCGAGCGCAGAGTGACCGGCGACCGGGCGTACCACAACCTGCTCGACCGCCCGCGCGACGCGCCCTGGAGAACCGCGATCGGAACGGCGTTCGTGACGTGGGTCTTCCTCGTCTTTCTCGCGGGCGCCGCCGACCGGGCCTCGGTCTTCTTCGGCCTGAGCTACACGTCCGAGATCTGGGCCTTCCGCGTCCTCGTCTGGGTGATTCCGCTG
>JBIOZO010000072.1:0-2486 GCA_044871215.1 Gaiellaceae bacterium
CGTCGCCACCGGCCTCGTCATGGAGTTCCAGTTCGGCATGAACTGGGCCGTCTACTCGAAGTTCGTCGGCGACGTGTTCGGCGCGCCGCTCGCGATCGAGGGGCTTGCGGCCTTCATGCTCGAGGCGACGTTCCTGGGCCTCTGGATCTTCGGCTGGGACCGGCTCTCGCGGCGGGTCCACCTCGCCACGATCTGGATCGCCGCGCTCGGCACCTGGCTCTCCGCCTACTTCATCCTCGTCGCGAACTCGTGGATGCAGCACCCGGTCGGGTACGAGCTGGTCGACGGCAAGGCCGAGCTGACGAGTGTCTGGGCCCTGCTCTCGAACGGGTTCGCGCTCCGGGCCTACCTGCACGTGCTCCTCGCCGGCCTGATCTTCGGCTCGATCGTGATGCTGGGGGTGAGCTGCTGGCACCTCCTGCGCGGCCGCAACATCGATCTCTTCCGCAAGGCGGTGAAGCTCGCGTTGATCGTCGCGGTTCCGGTGACGTTCCTCCAGCTCATCGTCGGCAACCGCTTCGGGGAGGCGGTGACGAGCGCGCAGAGCATGAAGATCGCGGCCTCCGAGGCGCAATGGGACACGTGCCAGCCGTGCTCGTTCTCGCTCTTCCAGATCGGCGGCTTCACGGAGAACGACCAGACGCCGTCCTTCTCGATCCAGGTCCCGCGGCTTCTCTCCTACATGGCGACGGGCTCGTTCGGCGGCGAGGTGCAGGGCCTCACCGAGCTCCAGGCGCAGGAGGAGAGCAGGTTCGGGCCCGGGAACTACATGCCGAACGTCAGGGTCATCTACTGGTCGATGCGCGTGATGGCCTACGTGGGGATGCTGATGTTCCTCGTCGCTGCCGTCGGGGCGTTCCTCTACTGGAAGCAGAAGCTCGAGCGAGCGCGCTGGTTCCACTGGGTCGCGATCCTCGCGATCGCGTTGCCCTACGTCGCCGCGACCGCAGGCTGGGTCCTCACCGAGATGGGGCGTCAGCCGTGGATCGTGCAGGGCCTGTTGAAGACCGAAGACGCGGTCTCCCCTACGGTCAGCGCCTGGACGGTCGGCGTCAGCCTCGGCGTGTTCGCCGGCCTCTACGGCATCCTCGCGGTCGTCGACTTCGTGCTGATGCGCCGCTACGCACGGGTCGACCCGCCCGATCCATCCGCGACCGAGGCCGAGGCGGTCCCGGCGCTGGGGTACTGAGGGTGGCCGCCTGATGGACCTCCAGCTCTTCTGGTTCATCCTGATCGGCGTCCTCTGGGCGGGGTACTTCCTGCTCGAGGGCTTCGACTTCGGGGTCGGGATGCTCCTGCCGTTCCTGCCGCGGAACGAGCGCGAGCGAGACACGATGTTCGGGACGATCGGCCCGGTCTGGGACGGCAACGAGGTGTGGCTCGTCGTCGCGGCCGGCGCGACGTTCGCCGCGTTCCCGGCCTGGTACGCGACGATGTTCTCCGGCTTCTACCTGGCGCTGCTCCTCGTGCTCTTCTGCCTGATCATCCGGGTCGTCTCGTTCGAGTGGCGCGAGAAGGGGCACAGCCCGCGGTGGCGCGCGGTCTGGACGACCGCGAACGTCGTCGGGAGCGTCGGCGCGCCGTTCCTCTGGGGCGTCGCGCTCTCCAACCTCGTCCACGGCGTCCCGCTCGACACCGATGGCGGCTGGGCCGGCGCCTTCGCCGATCTGTTCAGCGCGTACACCGTGTTCGCGGGGATCACGGTCGTGCTGCTGTTCGCCTTCCACGGCGCGACCTTCCTCACGGTGAGGACGACCGGTGCGCTCTGCCTGCGCGCGGGTCACGCTGCGCGACGGCTCTCGATCCCGGCGGCGCTCGCCGGGATCGCCCTCCTCGTCTGGACGGTCGCCGTGGCGGTCGACGCGAACGACAAGGACGTCTTCCCGCCCGTCTTGCCATGTGCGCTGGGCGTCGCGGCGCTCGTCCTCGCCTTCGTGTTCGTCCACCGCCGTCGCAGCGGCCCGGCCTTCGCGGCGACTGCCGTCGCGACGGTGCTGCTCGTCGCCACCCTCTTCACGAGCCTCTATCCGAGAGTGCTCGTCTCGAGCCCCGACCTCGGTAACAGCCTGACGGTCGACAACGCGTCGTCCTCCCACTACGCGCTCGCGGTGATGACCGTCGTCGCGCTGATCTTCACTCCGCTCATCCTGCTCTACCAGGCCTGGACCTACTACGTCTTCCGACATCGGCTCGGCGGCGAGGAGCCTGAGCCGGCCGAGCCGGTCGAGATCCTGCCCGAGCCGGCCGAGAGCGCGTGAAGGCGCTCGACCGGCGCCTTGTGCGCCGGGCGCGGCCGGTGCGCCGGCTGCTCGCCCTCGATGCGTCGCTCGGCGTTCTTGCGGCGCTGCTCGTGCTGGCCCAGGCCGCCCTCCTCGCGTACGTCGCCGCCCGTGGCTTCGCGGGCGCCTCGCTCGCGTCGCTGACGCTGCCGCTGGCGCTGCTCGCCGCTGCGGCGCTGGGCCGCGCGCTCGCCGCATGGGGCTTCG